>JADFRB010000290.1 GCA_022561525.1 Nitrospinota bacterium | reverse complement strand
AGCGGCTTTATATAGGTAAGCTATAAGTAGCTGGTTGGGCTTTTATGGAGCGGGTGCCACAGGTGTTCAAGGCCGGAAAGCCAAGGGGAAGAATGGACCACAAGCCAGGAGGTTAATCTCGGAGGCGGCGTTTGAGCATATTCATGCCGAAATTGGAATCGACTGTACTGCTGCGAGAGATCTCAAACCACGCAAACGCCATAATGACTCCGAGTACGGTGCCTAATACAACGTAGTTCAACAACATGGCAATTCCTTCACACACGTATTCATATTTCGCAATAATTCCTGTCTACAGCTTCTGTCGGAATTTTATGCACAAACTTTAGGACCTGAGAGAAAATAACTTGGACACTATCGCGCCAAGATTTGGGTCAGATTTGGACGGAACGATTGAGAAAAACCCGAGGCATAGCACAGCTATGTGGAGGGTGTTTCGATTGAGGCCTGTTCAAAGATGGCCCGAAGATTGGATGCGAGATGGCCAAGTTATTTTCTCTCAGGTCCTTAGGGCTGATTGACCTTTTTGGTACAGAGGGGCCTGGCTACTCCTGTTGGGGCTTTTGGAGTGAGAAAAGGCGTATTGATCGTTGATTGGGGTCGTTCCAAGTTGAGAGATAATATGAACATTGTGTTTAGAAAGACTCTCGTGAATCAGGTAGTCGTGCAGGTGCTGGTTTGTAGTGTGGTGGGGTTGATCGCGATTGGAGTGGCTCCCTCGGTTGCCTGGGCTTCGGCATCGCTCATTGGAAATGAGGCTGTGGCAAGCAAAATCCAGCGTATCACCGTGCATATTGAGAATCGTCGGTTTATACCTCACCTAATCCGGCTTCGTGTGGGACAACCAATTCGGCTGGTGTTCAAGAATGACGATGTGGAGCTACATGCCTTTGTTCCCACGGACTTACTGGCGAAAACCAACGTTCAAGTTGCAGGGAATGGGGCGCCTCAATTCGATAAACAAGGGTTTCATCGCGTCCTGATTCCGTCTCAGGGGCAGGCGGAGTTGACATTTTCCCCAAAACACGCAGGTTCCTTCCCATTTTTCTGTGACCTCCCAGGCCATGTCATGAACGGGACTGTCGTGGTGGAGGAATAAACGGATATGGTACAGTGAGAGAAAGAACGCGTAGGTTATCTCAATAGTGTGAGGCCTGTTAAAAAAGAACTTGGACAAGATCGCGCCCAGATTTGGGTCGGATTTGGACGGAACGATTGAGAAAAAACCGAGGCATAGCATGCCTATGTTGAGGTGTTTTTGATTGAGGCGCGTTCAAAGATGGCCCGAAGATGGGATGCGAGATGTCCAAGTTTTTTTTAACAGGCCTTTAGTAGAGGAGAAGTGGCCATGAAGTTCAGTGTGAGAAATTCTGGTAATCGAAGTATAGCTGTTTCCTATAAAGAATCGCTTTCTTGGTGGTGGATGGTCGGAGTGGGAATCGGGTTTTTTATCACCGCCCTGGTTGTTCTCGGTATGCAAGGGCAGGCTCGGGCAGCTGAAGGTGTTTCCCCGGAGATAGCACAAGCCTCGGTGCAAGTGGTGCAGCGGTATAGTCAAGCCGTTGCCGCGAGTGATCAGATAGCGGTAGCGCAAAATGATTTTGTGTGTTTGCTCAAGATGATGGAGTCCGGATCAGTCGTGGCGGGTGGATTCCCGGAATCGTCGGATTCGGTGTATGCATGGTGTTGGGATCGATTAGCTCAAGCCCATGCTGAAGTCATTGACCAGCGAGACCGAGCCTTGGATGAATTGTGGCCCGGTGTGGGTAAGATCGTGAATTATGCCGATTTCAAGCGGTTTCTGATCGCCGAAACTCATACACGCCAACGTGCACCTTCGTTTTTTGTGATGCCACAGATTGGCGATATCGCAGGGTCTCCGGGTTTCTCCCTTGAGGTGGTGAGTACGGGCCCATTGCCTCATGCGTCATTCCAGGTTCAAGGACAGGATCATGTGGTGGCGGTGCCGACTGTGTTTGTGCGGACGCGGATTGCGTACCCGAATCCCATCACCTCACCGGCCGCGAATGGTGCAGGGCAAATGGACTGGGCGGTTCCCTATAAGAAGCTCATTCATCCGATCAAAGCCGTTACCGTCAAATGGGTCGTCCTGTCCGGTCTCAAACAGCATGGGTTTCCCACGGATACCGCAGTGTTGAATATTCCACTTGAGTCATCCATGGGCACTCTTATTCCCTTTGTGATGGAAGCGGGGGGATTTGAGCAAAAGACCACCGAGTATTGGGGCGCAAAAGAAGCGCAGCAGATGCTTGATGTAGGGGTTGAACGAGCCAAAGCGCTGGAATCACGGCGAGACCGCATTGCGATGCTGAATCGTGTTCTTGTGGTGAATCCCTCCCATGTGCCTGCCCTCCAAGCCATCACGCATGAACTCTATGAGGGCCTCCTTGCCTACGCAGCAAGCAATCATGGTCTGGATGTCTCGGGTGATGTGCTCTATCAAGGTTTCAATGAATTGTACTGGACCGTCCAGTCCCAGACGGATCGGATGGACATTTCGTTGCACATGGAGATGGGTGGGAAAGCTGAACCGACACCGGCGGATTATTTGTACCGGATGATTCCAGCGATGGAGGCGTTGACCGATTTGCAACCTGGTGATTTTGAAACGCGGCTTAAGCTCAGCGCCGCCTACCGGTGGACCAATGATGAAGTAACCGCCATCTTGGCCCCTCAGCAATTACTGTCAGAAGTGCCTAATGATCGCACGGAGCTTCGGGCCAGGATTCTCATGGCCCTGGCTTGGTCTCGAATTAGCAAGGTGGCCTGGAGTCGGCATTTCAATGATCCGGATATTGTCCGAGGCTATGAAGAAGCCGATGAAGCATTCAATTTGGCCAGTGAGCCATTGGTGAAATTTTCCGCCAGCTATGCGAAGGCCTATAGCCTGGTTTTCCGACCCAAGCCGGATAATGAAGCGATGATCAAGCTATTAACCGAAGCTCGTCGGTGGTATCAAAAGATTCCAGGGGCTAGCCATCGGTCTTGGGTGTATATGCTGGAAAACGATACACTGAAGGGATATCTCGAAACTGACCCGGCTTTTCAGTCTCTGTTAGCCTCCAACTCATAAATTCAATTCATGAAGTGGCCTCAGGAAACGTCCTTGCTTGAAGAAATAATGGCCAGGCGTACACCGTGAGGCCACGTGTGTTCTGACATACCAAATTCCAAATAAGGCCCATAAACTCGAAATACGAATATCGAATTTCGAAACAAATCCAAAATCCTAAATTCGAATTTTTCAATTTGGTCATTCTCAGTTGTTTCGGATTTCGATATTCGAGTTTCGGATTTACGCTCTTGGGGTCCCGCCAGTAGCATAGAAAAGGAAGGTGACTTGAAACTGCTATAGCCATCCCAACATCTAGTTAACGTGTTAACGTCAAATGATTAACAGTGTATTCCTGTCAAACCGTGAGTCCTACCTTATTAAATTTATAACTCGCTGAAATACGGCCACTTTCAAGAACTAACCAGTGAAGGAAATTGTGGCACTCAATTTGCTTAATAAGGTGTAGGAACCCTTTCATCACGGGAGGTGCGAGCATGATTCTCAAACAATA
>JADFRB010000289.1 GCA_022561525.1 Nitrospinota bacterium | reverse complement strand
GAGGCGAAACCTTTGTGTTAAACCCGAAACCCTCAGTGCGTGACCAGATGCAGCGGGCGGATTTACCCAGCATGCTATACATCGTTCCTGATAACTTACAATCCAGAAGTGCTGCCTAATCTACCGTGAAGTTCCTCATGACCTGTGGCCCACCAGTGCTTGTTACATGAAAACGACCGATGGCTTTCGTGAAACGGAAGGCGTGAGGCGGAAGGCGGTGGTAAGAGGGGATTCGCCTCCCGTTTAGCGAGTTTTTAAGAGGAACACGAAGAGGTGATTGACTTCCAAAATGTCGTGTGGGAGATGTTAGACGCCTAACATTAGGCGTGGCCAATTTGGTGGTCGTGATCTTCACAGGAAGAGGAGAATGGATCTGCGACATTCCCAGACAACCCATACTCCTGATCAAGGATTGAGCCAATAACTTGGTGGAGTCGCGTGCTGACTTCTTGTTCGGAAATGTGATCAGGGACTTGGATATTAAAAATGAGTTGCACATTTTTCATTGGCAACTATGACTCCTTCCTACTTCTTCCGTTCATAGTGGTTAATTCTCGTATACTGTGAAATACGTTACTCTGATCAGTACGCAATAGCAAGTTGACAGTCTTGTTCGTCCCTCTGGTTTACTCATCCTGATACTCTCTAACTTTGCCTTCCAAGTTTTTCTGAAAGGAGTCAGAGAGTGTGAGTGAAGAGCGTGTAGAATTATTTGTCAGTATTGTACAAAGCTTGGAGCAGGCCTGCTATAATTGCCTACGATGCAGCAGCAATGCCCTATGTGTCGGCGTGAAGTTCAGTGGGAGGATAATGCCTATCGTCCGTTTTGTTCCGAACGGTGCCAGGTCATTGATTTAGGCGCATGGGCGTCTGGAGACTATGCCGTTTCAGAAGATGAAGAGAGCCCATCGTCTCTCCCGCAGGATAATCCGGAATATTAATCTTGTTAGGGCCTGTTAAAAAATACCTTGGACAAAGTCGCGCCAAGATTTGGGTCAGATTTGGACCTCACGATTGAGACAAAACCGAAGCCGCCTATGTTGAGGTTTTTTCGATTGAGGCACGTTCAAAGATGGCCCGATGATGGCCCGAAGATGGCCAGAAGATGGGATATAAGATGTTCAAGTTATTTTTCAACAGGCTCTAATGAGCTAGTGGAGTAAGTCGATTGTATGGGAAAAGTTATTACCGCGAAGAAAAAAGAAAGCGAGGTCGATCAGGCCACAATCTACATCAGAACGTATATTCTCTTTCCTGCGGGTGTGATGGGTTTGTTAACCATGGTGATTGGTATCGTGGCGTTGGTTTATCAACTCATCGTCGATACCTATGATGAGTGGACGTTTGCGAATAGTTCGATGCTTCTCATGGTTGGTATTGTCTTTGGCTGGGGGCAGACGCGATATCACCGATATATTTTTCGCACACATCCAGAGTTTTTTGCTTCGCGGATGAAGTCCTCTGCCGTACGACGTGTGGCCCGCGGGAAAAAACAACCGGCTGAAGTCGAACTCGATCATCCAGGACGAAGCTTGATGCCCCTGGTGGTTATCCTTGGTATGGGGACATTACTTGGGTTGTCCGCCTGGAGTTTTAGTACAGGGTCCTTGGATTATATGGCGGCGTTTTTTCTTCCATGGGCAGGGTTTTTTTGGGGGAAATTATTTACCTGGCATAAGGTTATTCCACCAACTGGGCCTACTAAGAAAAAATAGGCCATGGCATGTTTCCGAATTTTGTTCTAATCCTGTCCAATCGTTCACAATTGTGTTCTGGTTACTCGTGATGGGTAATGCGTTATCCGTTATGCGTAAAGACAAAAGGTTTTTCTCGGGTTACGCATCACGCCTTACGCTTCACGATTTTTTGGTCTTCCGGGTTTTGGCTGTGCGCGGGTTGCCTTCGATGGCCTGCACGCGTTTTACAAGTTCAGTAAGCTCTTGGCGAAGTTCTGGCAGTCGATCAATTAAAATTTGCCTTCTCAGGGCGGCCTCCGCAGGCAAGGCTGGTATTCCTCCTCCCACAGTCGTTCCCGCTTCTACATTTCTTAGTACCGAAGAACCGGCTGCAATCCTTGCGTGATCTCCAACGGTTAGGTGATCGACCAGACCGCTCTGCCCACCAATCATGACCTGTTGCCCAATGGTCGTGCTTCCGGCAATCCCCACCAGGGCGATGACAATGCTGTTGTCCCCAATGGTCACGTTGTGTGCGATTTGGACGAGGTTGTCAATCTTCGTCCCACGTTTGATAAGGGTACGTCCAAAGGTTGCCCGGTCAATGGTGACGTTGGCGCCGAGTTCAACCTCATTTTCGATAACAACGGTACCTCGTTGGGGAATTTTATGATGTTGCCCCCCGTGTTGAAGGTAGCCGAATCCATCACTTCCAATGACTGTCCCTGCATGAATAATGACGTGAGCGCCGATTTCACACCGATCCAAAATCGTGACTCCGGGATACAGCATGGAATCGTCACCAATTTTCACGTTTGCACCAATGAAGACTCCAGGGTATAGGGTCACTCGGTCCCCGATGTTGGCGCGATCACTTAGAGTCACGAATGGGCCAATAGAAACATCCCGTCCAATCCTCACGTCTTCTCCCTGCCAGATATCCTTGGCTATTCCCCGCGCTAGATGTTCTTGTGGAAAAAATCTGTTGATGATCTGCACAAAGGCGTATTGCGGATTGGAGACGATGAGTTGTGGCATACGAAGTTGTTGAAAAGGTTTCGATACAATGAACGCAGAGGCGCGTGAACGTTGTGCTGTTTCCAGATATCGTTCACCTGCAAGGTAGGCGATCTCACCTGGCTCGGCACCTTCGGGGCTATTGACTCCCGTAATGAGCAAATCGCCAGGGCCCTGAAACTTAGCCGTAATGGCACCAGCGAGTTGTTTCAGAGAAATGCCATCGGAAGGAGGTGTGTTCATTTCTTTTTGGCTTTAAGTTTTGCGGTGGTCGTGTGTTTTTTGGATGGGCCGGTGGTGGCAACGTGTTTGGTCACGGTGGCGATCGCCCGAGGTTTAAACGAGTTTGGGGATTTTCGAGTTTTTACTGTGGCGGCGGCCTTCTTGGCTTGTGCGGGTTTGGCTGTTTTACGTTTGGAAGCGAGAGGGGCTTGTACCGCGTTGGCTGCTTTCGTCAAGGCGGGTTTTTTTACCTTGGTCTTTGGTGCTGAGGTCTTTGGACCTGCATTCACCCGTCTTTCGAGATATTTGACCACGTCCCCCAACGTTTGAAGTCCGGGAAGATCATCATTCGGAATTTCAAGGTCAAATTCTTTTTCCAAATCGTATAACAATTCAAAGGTCATTAAGGAATCCAAACCAAGGTCGTCACGGAGGTGGTGTTCCGGTTTGATCGTTGAGGCATCTCGTCGAATCGAGGTCGCCAGAACTTCTCGAATTTGTTTACCAACTGGGGACTCTAGAGCCATTCCACTTTTCCTTTCCTGGGTCTGTTGAACTAACCAGCCAGCGGCCTCTCGGTCCTTCCCACGATACCGACATTATCGGGCTGCAAAACGTTTTAAGATCAATACACCATTATTGCTGCCAAATCCAAATGCATTGGCCATGGCGACTTTCAATCGACCTTCCTGAGTTTTCTCTGAAATGCCAGC
>JADFRB010000288.1 GCA_022561525.1 Nitrospinota bacterium | reverse complement strand
CCGGACACATTGACTTTTAAGGGTTCGCGCTAGAATACCTTCCCCTGTTTGGGTGCTGAGACGCTTGTCTGGCAAGGCGCGAGGACTGCGCATACTCCTCGTATGGAAAGGACGAGCAACGCCGCCAGACAGGATGGATCGACGCTCAAACAGGGGAAGGTATTCTAGCGCGAGCCATAAGCATCCATAGCCTTCTTGCAGGGTGCAGCTTCCCGTGTCTTGTGGTCTTTTCCACTGTTCCCATCGTCTTTGGCCTGGGATGTAGAAATTTTTATTGTGTGGTACACTACCTCAACAGTCCGTGAAGCGTATTTTCAATAAATGGAAAAATGTTTAGGTCGCTGTTTATAATCCGAGATCGCATGCCTGTTCTCACCGGTTAACTCCTTTCACCATTCACATTTTACGGCTTTGAAATTTGCGCGATGCGTTTGGCCTTCTTGGGCAAAGAATGCCACTCTCTTACGGGATACCATGAGGGTGCGAGGCTTCAATTGGTTCTGGGCAAAGGATGTGAATCTGTGGAAGCCGGATGTTGTCGATGAATCTCAAACCGGCGGTTGGCGATTTCCTGACCCTTCGACTGCCTCGGGAGCCGCGGCGCTCAGGGCGAATGGACTTTCACTCGACGGGTGACGGACCCTTACATGTAATGATCGTTTTTAGGATGAAACAGGCTTCGGTATTTGGAGGAATGTTGAGATCGTGATGAGTTCTCTGCTTGATCGCGTTGCAATGGTCTATCAACAGTTTTTAGTGCAACTTGTTGATCTCTGTCGTCGAGTGGCGATCTGGGTAGTCATTGGCCTTTTGATCGTCACCGGGCTTCTCTTGGTGTATACCGTAAACAATCTGACGCTTGATACCAATCCTCTCAATTTGCTGGACCCCGATCTTCCCTTTCGGCATTTAGATCAAGAATTTGTCTCGGCCTTTCCTGAACTGGACAATCTGATTGTGGTCGTCATTGATCAAGGAACAACGGACGGTGTGAGAGATGCTGTTCGCCAATTAGCGGCAGATCTTAAGGGTCAACCGGCGTTATTTTCGTCAGTCTACGATCCCGCACAAGGAGATTTTTTTGATACCTATGGGCTGCTCTATCTCAATACGGATGAGCTTTGGAATTTAGATGAGCGCCTCAGTAAATGGGAACCCTTTTTGGGCACCCTCGTGCATGATCCCAGCCTTCGTGGCCTTTTTTCCATGCTGACCCTGGCCTTAGATGAACAGCCGAATGCCGATGAACAAGTGTTGTTGGGCAAGGTTTTTAATTTGCTGAGTGAATCTATTGAAGCGCAAATTGCTGGCACACCAAATTCGTCGTCTTGGAAAGAAGCCATGCTGGATGATGTGACGAAACACGGCGATCCTAAGCGAGGGTTTCTGCTGACCAAACCCCGTCTCGACTATTCGACGATGGAGGGAGCGGGTGAGCCAATGGAATTTATCCGGCAGCAGAGCAAGGGATTGGAAGAAACATTTAAAGTCCGTGTTCGGATGACCGGCTCCATTCCCATTGAGACCGAGGAACGGGAGACGCTTTCGCAGGGGGCAAGCCTAGCTGCGATGATGTCGATCTCCATGGTCTGTATTATTTTGTTTCTTGGGTTACGTTCGGTCCGGCTCGTCGGCGCGATGTTGGCGACCCTGATTGTGGGATTGATTTGGACCGGGGCCTTTGCGGTGTTTGCCATTGGATCATTGAATTTTATTTCTGCTGCGGCTCCGGTCTTGTTCATTGGGCTTGGTATTGATTTCGGTATTCAATTTGGCATGCGGTATCGGGAAGCCTTTGATCGCTTAGGTGCTCACGATGTCGCGCTTCGTCAAGCGGCGGGTGGGGTAGGGGGGGCACTCACCCTTTCGGCCATTGCCGCCGCCCTGAGTTTTTTCTCATTTTTGCCCACGGCTTACCGGGGCTTTGCCGAGCTGGGATTGATTGCTGGTGGAGGAATGTTTTTGGCCTTGTTCGCCAACCTGACATTCTTCCCCGCGTTATTAACGGTCTTGCCCATTCCACGATCTCAATCTCAAAAATCCCGTGATCAATCGGAGAAGGAAGTGAGGACACAGGTCCCTTTTGTCCTTCGCTATCGAAGACCTATTTTGTTCCTGATGGCTCCCATCACCCTGGCAGCCGTCGCTGCGCTTCCATTGCTTCGATTTGATTTTAATCCTCTTCACCTTCGAGATCCAACCACCGAAGGTGTCTCAACATTTCAAGAGCTTCTTGAAGATCCGGATACGTCACCGTATGTCATCCAGGTGGTGGCTCAAAATCTGGCGGAAGCCAACGAGTTGGCGGCTCGCTTGAAACAATTGGATGTGGTTGATCGTGCGCTCACCCTGTCCAAGTTTGTACCAGACGATCAGGAAGAAAAGTTGACTATTATCGATGATATGGCCTTAGTGCTTGATCCTGTTCTCACACCCGTTGATCCTCTTCCACCTCCCAACCATGCAGAAGAAGTCCAGGTCGTTCAAGATTTCAAACAACAGTTGGTTGATCAGGCCACACCAATTTGGGGGCAGGATTTTGTGGCTAGCGTAGAAACTCTGGCAACATCGTTGGATCGTTTTGGAACCAGTTCTGGATGGGCCCCTGACGCGTTGCAAGAGCTTCGTACACGACTGATTGGAAACTTTCCCACTTGGCTCGACCGATTGAGAAAACTCATGAACGCGAGTCCTGTGACGCTTGAGAGTTTACCTCAGCAACTCAAGGATCATTATATCGCCAAGGATGGTCGAGCACGGATTGAGATCTTTCCCGTTTTTAATGGGAATGACAACGAGAAGTTGCGGCAGTTTACCCAAGGTGTTCAGCAGATTGCCCCGCGAGCCATTGGTTCCCCCGTAGGGATTGTCGAGGGAGGGCAGGCGATAATAGATGCGTGCTTGCAGGCCACGACGGTGGCCATTCTGGCTTCTACGGTGTTGCTGTTTATTGTTTTCCGACGGCCTGGGGAAGTGCTGTTGGTGCTATTACCGCTTGTCATGACCATGGTCCTCACCGTGGCGGCTTCTCTTCTCTTGGATGTTCCCCTGAATCTTGCCAACGTCGTCGCGCTCCCGTTAGTGTTGGGGCTGGGTATTGCGTTCGGGATCTACCTGGTCCTGCGAAAACGTGAAGGGTTTTCGATGGCTCAGGTCCTACACAGTAGTACCTCCAAAGCCGTGTTGTTTAGCGCCTTGACAACCATGGCTTCCTTTGGGGCGTTGGGATTTTCTCGCCATCAAGGCATGGCGAGTTTGGGTATGTTGCTGGCGCTGACATTAAGCTTGGCGCTTCTTTGTGCGTTGGTTGTTCTGCCGGCTTTGATTGGAGAGTTGGAGGCCAGAGGTTGGTGGAAAGATACCTGAATGGCCGATGGCTTTCGTGAAACGGAAGAAAGGCTTCGATTCCCGTTTCCCATTTTCAGATTTTTTAAGTAAAGGGGCTGTTGAATATTTCGCGTCAATTGCCAATAAAGGCTCTGGATGAGCCAAGCATTGTCAAGGGGAGGGAATGTTCAAAAAAGCATGCCCTGAGTCTTTCCGAAGGGTCTATCCAGCAAGGCCGCAGCCATTTTGACGCGCGGAGCGTACTCATAGTACGTGAGCACGGCAAAAGGGCGAGAACGCCGC
>JADFRB010000287.1 GCA_022561525.1 Nitrospinota bacterium | reverse complement strand
ATCTTAGCCCGTTGTTCCACCCCAAAGCGATGCTGTTCATCAATGATAACCAGTCCGAGATTCTTGAACTTCACCTTCTCTTCAATCAATGCATGTGTGCCCATCAGTAAATGTAATTCACCATTTTCCAGTTGTTCATGCAATACTTTTCTCTCGGCAGTTTTTGTGGAACCGGTTAGCAAGCCGGCTTTGATGCCGGCATCTTTTAGCATCACGGAAATGGTTTCAAATATTCGTGTTCCGGTAGGGGTCGTCAAAGACCAATAACACGGATCAAGGACTTTCGTGCGAAATTAAAAAAAGCACGCTACAATTTTTTAATCAGAATTTGTTATCTCCAATGCCCCAATTCCTAAATTTTCATCAACTAGGACAGTGAAATGAAAAAAACTTTTGAAAAAGATGCGGCAAAGGAAAGGGGGGTAGGCTAAAAATAAGCGGTCAAGCTTATTTCATAACACCTAAATCTTTTTTCACCTTATTCAACTCGGCTCGAAGGTATCCTGCCTCCAATTGGGATTTTATAGCCTGTACCGACGAGGAGACACTGCCTACATGGGTTAGCCCAAACACTGGAGCAATTTCTTGTAACGGCACATCCCCCAATTGCTGACAGCAATACATTGCAAACTTTCTCGGCAAATTGGATGACGGGCGCCCAGATTGCCGCCCCGTTAAGGAGGCGACCGTCACATGTAATCGGTTCGCCACGGCCCGGAGGATTTCCCTGACGACAGGACGATTCGACAACGCTTTGACGAGGTTACCGGATACGTGAAGTTGTTTGTGCTTCTTCGCCAGCATTGATTTAAACACGTGATCACCAAGCACGCTGGGAAGGTACTCCTTCCCGTACATGGCCCTCAACTCATCATCAACCCCTTGCTCAACGTACGCTTTGTAGCCAGCGTATTGTTGTCGATGCCCTAGCATCTGATAGGTGGTATCACGTTCCAACCAACGCTCAGCCTTTGTGCGATTGATGTAGGCAAGATAACTGGACCACCGGTAGCTCTCCAATCCCTGGCTCGACGCCCCTTTCACTTCAACAGGGCTGAGATGAATATATCGACTGACTTGCAACAAGTAGGCTTCGTCATGAACAACAATCGCTTTATACCGGCCACGGAACAAGGGGCCGTCCGTTCGTTTGAGCCGGTTGTACCGCTGGGTGTAGACCCCATTCACGTGCCGCATGATCCGTCCAAGATTTGCTCGCGGGGTTTCAATGAGCAGATGGTAGTGGTTCGACAGTAAACAATAGGCATGAATCACCGCATCAAATCGACGATGAGACTCTTCGAGGGTAGTCAGAAAAGCCTGACAATAGGCCTCACCATGAAAGATACTCTGACGCCCTCTTCCACGGTTCATGACATGATACACGGCATTAGCGTATTGAATGCGGGTCGGCCTCGGCATGGAGAGAGTATAGAGGAAATCAATTAATTAATAAATAGGCTTGACCCTTTTTGGGGATCATACAAGGGGGGCTCCACCATTCAATTTGTCAGGCCAACAAGCCCTCCGCCGTTACTGATTCATGGAGAACGAGATGAATTAGTGTCTCCGGCTCAAAGCGACCGCCTAAGCCGCCATCTCAGTCAACAAGGCGTACCTCATGTATATCTGCGCTTTCCTTGGGCAACACATGGATGCGATGCTAATTTCAACGGACCGTGCGGCCAAATTTCAACGTTTGCCATTGAGCACTTTCTCACACCTGTGCTGAAGTAGGGACTTTCCATAGACACAATTCACAGTTTGCTTTGTTTTTGGGATGTTAGATACTTATCAACAGCACTGCCAGCAATGCCATACAAGATTCCCCACACAACGGCATTGATCATTTCCATTTGGAGTCGTTGCATATTGTTCACAACGATTCCAGGTTCACGCAATTCCAGCAACCCTAAAATTTTAAAACCAGGACCTCCATGCCACATGGACAAAATCAGCCCCACCATTCCTGGAATAAACCCCAGGAAGGACATAAAATAAAACCCGTACAATCCTCGGCTAAAAGGTGAAGCGATAAGGCCAAACGACACACCCGTAATAAGCCAAAGCTTTTTAGGATAATAGCGTTTCCCAAAATAATACATTCCAATGGGAAAAAGGATTAAACAAAAGTGCGCTAGGAAAATCATTCGCAAACTCACAGACAAATGGCAAAACACTTGAATTTCATAACCGGAGAAATACAAGGAAAAGGGAAAGGATTTTCACAATCGTCATTTTTGAAAAAAAAGGCGAATCAAACAAAATTCAAAAACGCGAACTTGTTAATGTCACATCCGTATCAGTCCATGCAGTCAGAAATTGGTTTTCTACTTGTGGCGCCATCTGCAGAATCTTTAACCCAGGTAAAGCCATGAGTTCTAAATCTAGCAATATTTTTCCTGGAATTAGAGGGGCTGGGAGGAAAGATACGATACATTCAATTTCAGGGCTACCCCTTGCAAGGCCTTGTCTTTTGTCCACAAAGGAATGCCGGACATCATCGAAGAAGCCAGAAGTTGCACATCAATGAATCCAATACCGAGCCCCATAATCTGATGCCTTTCGATAAAGTGTAACGCTTCGTCATACTCTACCAAAGCACCTTGGGAAAGAGTTTGTAATAATGAGAGGATTTCGGATCGGTTTTTGAGATGGCCACAAGCCAACTCACCTATGATAATCGGATGGCAGGCCACATGGCCAGAAGCAAGGAGACCACGCAAAGGATCGTTCCCTTTTCGGAAATGATCCACCCACACCGAGGTGTCAACCAACACCATCGTTAGCTGACTTTTCGTCTACGTGGAATAGTTTTCAGCGCCTTTTCAGCCCCGCCTAGTTTCGCTAACCGCTTACTGCTCTCCAACGCAATTAAGGCTTCCAAGCCAGCTTTCACCAAGGTGGTTTTTTCACGAATGCCGGTGAGTCTCGTGGCTTCCTGATAAAGTTGATCGTCAATATTCAGAGTTGTTCGCATATGCAAATATATGCATATCAATGCATATATGTCAAAACCTGCTCACTTCGGTCGCTTACCCTTCACTAACACTACAAGGCCAATAACGCCCACAACAAGGATAAGCAATCCAAAATATTCCAAACCGCCCATGGAACACCTCGTCAAGTTAATTAAAACTAGACTATTGTGCGGAATCGGAAAACGCGATGCAAGAGACTCATTGGCAGTCGGGCACGATAATCTTATCCCCAACCCGAATGCCTATCATTCTTTGTCTGTCATGCCCACAGTCATAAGCCGGCATCCAGTCGCTAAGTTCGAAACTTTAGATTCCCGCGTTCAAACCTTTGTGGTAACTCGTCTTGCACTTTAGCGCGAGAATGACAGAACACGGGTAAAAGTTCGCAGGTTGGTTCATAAGGTATGACATTTTGACCGTTGATCAAAATCTTTTTTTTCCAGAAAAACCTTTCCTCTTTTCACATCACTGTGATTGTCCTGGGCGCTCCATCAAGCCACCTTGTAGACCTCTTCTCGTTTCCATCTTACCTCTTCGCCATTCCAATACCATTGATTGGGTGTAACACTCTCCTGAACGGGAAGACTACGCAGCATCAAAAGGAGGGAAGTTGGTGAAGCAATGGTCACGTCGGAACCTGCTCAAGACGACTGGC
>JADFRB010000286.1 GCA_022561525.1 Nitrospinota bacterium | reverse complement strand
CGTTCGTCCTCTTTCCATACGAGGAGTATGCGCAGTCCTCGCGCCTTGCCAGACAGGTGCCTCAGCACCCAAACATGGGAAGGTATTCTTGCGCGAACCCTTATTGCACAGTTTCTTCGATGAGAAACCAGCCCATCCGTTTCATGCACACGTCAAAGCCTGCTTGTCCGCCTAATCCAGCGATGCCTTGGTCCTCCTCGCATTCGGCTTGGGCCCGTTCAAATTCTCCGGGTTGCGCCCCGGGTTTGGACCAGGAGGTTTGAATGGTGGGCAGTGAACAGGCTGCGATGAACATGGTTCCTATCATAAGGAAGAAAAGTGTGTGTTTCATGTGGTCACCTTGTTGTCCTGAATAAAATATTATTTTCGAGTTAGCCCTGGTGTAAAGGCTACGGGATTGGGATCGAATTACGTTTTGGGTGGTGTCATGATTTCGACGCCATACATATACGGTTGAAGGGCTTTAGGAATTCTGACAGATCCATCCTCTTCCTGGTAGTTTTCCAATATTGCCACGATCGTTCGCCCGAGGGCCACTCCCGACCCATTGAGTGTGTGAACCGGTTGGATTTTTCCACCCTGCGGACGATAGCGGATATTGGCGCGGTGGGCTTGGAAGGCTTCAAAGTTGCTGCATGAGGAAATCTCTCGATACTTCCCTTGAGACGGCAGCCACACTTCCAGGTCATAGGTTTTCGCTGCGGAGAAACCCATGTCGCCGGCACAGAGCGTCATGGTTCGATAGGGCAATTCGAGCGATTGGAGAATCGATTCAGCGGAATTCGTGATGCGCTCGAGTTCTTCATAGGACTGTTCGGGTTTGGTGAAGACTACGAGCTCTACTTTATGGAATTGGTGCATCCGAATCAGTCCGCGGGTATCTTGTCCATAAGAGCCGGCCTCCCGACGAAAACAGGGAGTGTGGGCGACATGCCGAATGGGAAGGGCGGATTCAGGGAGAATCTCATCCCGATACATATTGGTCACGGGTACTTCGGCCGTGGGAATCAGAAATAAATCGTCGTCTTTGAGTTGAAAGAGATCGCTTTCAAATTTCGGCAATTGACCGGTCCCGATCATAGATGTCCGATTGACCAGATACGGCGGTAATACCTCAGAATACCCATGGGCTTGAATGTGAACATCCAGCATAAAGGTGGCTAATGCGCGTTCAAGCTGGGCACCGAGGCCTAGGGCAATGGCAAATCGAGCGCCGGCGATTTTACTAGCCCGTTCGAAATCCAAAATGCCAAGATTTTCCCCGAGTTCCCAATGCGGTTTCGGTTCGAAGGAGAATGAGGGAATCTCTCCCCAGCGGCGCACTTCGACGTTGTCGCTCTCCTGAGACCCTTTGGGGACGGTGTGATGCGGGATATTGGGTATTCGGAGCGTGTGGTCTTCGAGTTGGTGTTCGACCGTGCGGAGCTGCTCTTCCAGTGTTTTGATATGGTCGCCCACGGCACGCATCGATGCCATGGCTTCATCCGCGGGCTGTGTGTTTCGCTTGAGTTGGGCCACTTCTTTCGAGCCCTTTTTTAGTTGATGTCGAAGGGCTTCCACCTGGGAAATCATGTCACTCCGGGTGCCGAGTAATTTCTCCAATTCCGCCCAGGCCACATCCTGACCGCGTGGGCCAAGTTGGTCTTGGATGGAATCGAATTGGTCTCGCAATGTTCTTAGGTCGTACATAGTTTTGAACTCAAGTTGTTGAAATTGCGGTTGAAATTTAACAGTTGTCTCAAAGGCAGTCAACGCAAGGGCGGACGTGGTCTACTTGCGAACGTAGGAGGATTTCACCTACTCTCACGGTATGGAATATGTGTTTCCCTATGAAAATATGTTTGTCGGTGGAGTGGTCATGTTGATCGTGGTGCTGCTGATTGTGCGTGTGAAAGTGGTACGACAGCGTCGAATGGGCACCCGTGAAGTTGATCAAGCGGGTGTAATCATTGAACAGATAAAGGGTCGCCCCCCGCGGGTTTGATCTTTCCTATTCCCGACCCCTATAATCCGCCTCTTTTTGACCATGGAGTGTATTGAATGAATGGTGCAGCACGGTTAGAACGGATGGACGGACGCCGGCGGGATGAAATTCGACCCGTCAATGTGACGCGTCCGTTTATCAAGCATGCGGATGGGTCGGTCCTCATGGAAATGGGCGACACAAAAGTGATTTGTACGGCGTCGATTGAAGAAAAAGTCCCCCCATTTTTAAGAAACAAAGGTCAAGGATGGGTGACGGCTGAGTATGCCATGTTGCCGCGTGCCACACATGAGCGGACGCCACGCGAAGCGTCTCGAGGTAAACAAAGCGGTCGGACTCTGGAAATTCAGCGGCTTGTGGGGCGAGCATTACGTGCGGTGACGGATATGAGTGCGATGGGTGAACGTACTATTTTGATCGATTGCGATGTCATTCAAGCCGATGGTGGCACGCGGACGGCTTCTATTACCGGGGCGTTTATCGCACTGGCCGATGCCTTTGCCAAGCTCAAAGACCAAAAGATCATTTCAGCCATTCCGTTAACGGATTACCTCGCGGCGATAAGCGTCGGGAAGGTCGGCGCGCAGTCCATGGTGGATCTGTGTTATGAAGAAGATTCCATGGCCGAGGTAGATATGAATCTGGTCATGACGGGCCAGGGCCGTATGGTGGAAATCCAAGGCACTGCTGAGCGGGGAACATTTGGGAAGGATGACCTGGATGAATTTTTGGCCTTGGGATGGGATGGCATTCAACGACTGATCAAAATGCAAAAAGATCTGGTCACGATATAGGCAGGATTCGTGGTGGAATTGGTTCTTGCAACAGGCAATCCAGATAAACAAAAGGAAATAGTCGCGTTATTGGGTGATTTGCCAATCACCATTCGAACCCTCAACGAGTTTGAGCCTCTTCCTCCAATCATCGAAGATGGAGAAACTTGCGAAGCCAATGCCATAAAAAAGGCGACCGTGATTGCCAATCATACAGGCCTGTTAGCCTTAGCCGATGACACCGGGCTTGCGGTCGATGCGTTGGGTGGGCGACCGGGAGTCTACGCGGCACGATACGCCGGGGAGCATGCCACCTATCAAGACAATTGCCGGAAGTTACTTGAGGAGCTTCAAGGGGTTCCCGTTGGAAAGCGTGCCGCGCGGTTTCTCACGGTTATCGCCCTTGCCGAACCAACTGATTCGGTTGACGTGGTCGAGGGGGTGTTGGACGGAACGATTGCGGAGACTGTATCCGGAACCGATGGCTTTGGGTATGACCCCGTTTTTTTCGTTCCCGAGTTAGGCAAAACACTCGCTCAGATCACACTTGAAGAAAAGAATCAAATCAGTCATCGTGGACGAGCCCTGGCAAAAGTCAAGGACGTGTTGCGACAGAAGATCCAACAGACCATCGAGTCGGGGCGTAGCGCAGCCCGGTAGCGCGCCTGCTTTGGGAGCAGGATGTCGGAGGTTCAAATCCTCTCGCCCCGACCAATACAATCAATAGCTTACGTTGCCTCACCGACTTTCTCCCTCTCTTCTTTTCCGGTTTTAGTCACGGTTGGAATCGAGACCGTGTCATTTTGAACCTCTTCGGCTATCTGCCGGTTGGGTTCAGATTTCTCCTTCCCAAAACTGGCTACCCCTTCCACCGCTGCCCTCAGATGCGATGG
>JADFRB010000285.1 GCA_022561525.1 Nitrospinota bacterium | reverse complement strand
ACGCCCGGTATGCGCGCTCTTCGCTCCTTGGCTCGCTCCATAATCGTCTCGGCCAATTGTCCCGGTTATTTCGTGACGGACCCTAAGAGCTTGCGCGGACTTTTGTGATCCAACTGCTGTTTCTAGGATCATACACCTTTCAAGGTCATCACAGAATATACCTTCCCCTGCTTCACTTGTTCCCTGGAAAAGAAGAGTGTAAAATCCCAGTAGGTTTAGTTGCAATCTTTTTCCTTTTACGTGATAGGCACCATCATGGCAGGTCCAGAAAAGCTCGAAGGACTTCCACAACCACCCCATAACCTTCCACTTTCGAAGGCCGTGCCCCCGCGCCAACACGTCTCGAAAATAACCTCGGACGCTCCCCACAACACAGATCCCGTTGAACTCTCACCCGAGAGTACCGAATATCAACAGATTTTAAAACGTATCGATCAAGCGCCGGACATCCGCCCTGATCGCCTGGAAAAAATTCGTCAGGCACTCGAAGCCGGATCCTATCACATCGACTCTAACGTTGTGGCTGCTCAACTGATTCGAGAAACCCTGATCAATGACCTCACGAGCAATCAACCTCGCGATGATCGCGAATCTCGGACAGGCTCCTAGCTAAGCCACAACTCATTTCCCGCACTTCAGCTTCCTTCATGTTGCCTTCCTTTTTAGGATAATAGGTTTCGTCTACGTTGTTTCAAGCACTGATGGGCCAGGGGCAACTTTCGTCTAGGGATGTAGAGATCATTCAACCCAGGCACCAGTCACAGACTTTGACTGAAGCATTTGGGAAAACAACCGAAAACAGTTGGGAGATGTATCAATCCTCACAGACCGCCTCACCTTCAACCACCAATACGGTTTGGCTTCGCCTTGAAGAGGAACACCAGTCTGCCATGTTGCGAGGACATCTCATTGGACTGGGTTCGGACCAATCACTACTCTGCGCACTTCCGACTCACACGACCTGGCAACAGTTCAAGCCGGGCATGACATGCCGAGGACACACCTTGATTGAAGGAGAAACCTACCAATTCGAAACCACCATCAAGGAAGTACTCCTTAAGCAAGGGGCGCTACTATTGAATAGTCCCAAGAAAATCACGCGCCGCGCCCCTCGAATTCATCCTCGTGTGCCAGTGAACATCTCCGGCACCATTCGTCCAACCAATCACAATGGCGATGTGCTCGCCGTTCTCCCGACTACCCTGATCGACTTATGCACGATGGGCTGCCAACTGGTCACGTCAGAAATCACCTGGCCGAGCTTGGCCACACTGACCGTCATCCTCACCTGCCGGTTACCTGAGCTCAATCACACCTCAAAATTTCATGGACGTATTGAATGGATCGATCCAACACCAGAACTACAAATGGGCATCCAATTTCAATTTACCTCCGCCTCGGATGTGGCCTGTCGGGACCTGGAACGATGGTTCGGCTCACAACAGGCCAAGCTCATCAATACCGTGGCCTAAGGGTTCGCGCAAGAATAACTTTGCCTGTTTAGGTGATGAGACACCTGTCTGGCAAGGCGCGAGGACTGCGCATACTCCTCGTATGGAAAGGACGAGCAACGCAGCCAGACAGGATGGATCGACGCTCAAACAGGGGAAGTTATTCTTGCGCGAACCCTAGCGTTCATCACACCCTCATCACACATCCATTCCAACTCACAGTACCAATCCGCATAGCTTGGCAAAACAAGAATCACCATCCTTCGAAGGCCACGAAACACACAACCCTTGCAGGCCAACCAACAGATTCCTTAAAATACGTACTTCTACAACCCTCATACTGGCATTTCTCGACATCGAACCGAGACGCAAAGTATACATTTATTCATCAAGGAGTTGGCCCTGCACTCATCATTTCCGGAAGAAGGTCCCCGTCATGAAAGAACTCATCAATAATAAGCACGTCATTGACATCAAAGAGTTAGTCACCCCACGGCAGGTCAAAGAAAAGCTGCCCATGACGGAAGTGGCCGAACGGGTGGTGATTGAATCCCGTCATGCCATTCAAGATGTCTTGTATGGCCGAGACCAACACCGCCTGCTCGTTGTCGTCGGGCCTTGCTCCATCCATGATCCTGAACAAGCCTACACGTATGCCGAATCCTTAAAACGGATCGCCGACACCACGAAAGATCACTTACTCATCATCATGCGAACCTATTTTGAAAAGCCACGTACGACGGTGGGATGGAAAGGCCTCATCAACGATCCACATTTGGATGGCTCATGTGACATTGCCACTGGTTTTGAATTAGCACGAACTATTTTATTGAATATCAATAATATGGGTGTTCCCTGCGGTACCGAATTGCTCGACCCGGTCACGCCTCAATACATTTCCGACTTGCTCAGTTGGGCTGCCATCGGCGCACGCACCACGGAAAGTCAAACGCATCGGGAAATGGCTAGCGGTCTTTCCATGCCTATCGGCTTTAAAAATGGAACAGACGGAAGCCTCCAAGGGGCGCTGAATGCCATGGTCGCCGCCAGTCACCCACACAGCTTTGTCGGCATCAACGTCAATGGCGTGACATCCATCATCAAGACCAATGGCAACCCGGATCGCCATATTGTCCTACGGGGTGGCGGCGGAAAAACAAACTATGGCCGTGAGCATATTATGCAAGCCCTCGAAGGCCTGGTGAAGGAAGACATCAACCGACCCATCATGATAGATTGTTCACACGGAAATTCCGACAAAGATCACACACGACAAATTCCCGTGGCGCACTCCGTTCTCAAACAACATTGTGAAGGGCAAAAAGGGATCCTCGGATTGTTGCTGGAAAGTAATTTGAAACCAGGCAAACAATCGTGGGGGAAAGGGAAAACCCTGGAATACGGTATTTCAATTACCGACGCCTGTATCAGCTTGGAAGATACTGAAACACTACTGTACGAACTCGCCGAAGGGCTCGCCAAGGAGTCACGAGAAAAAGCGGTGACCCATTAGCCTTGGCTCATTACAGAAGGTCGAGCCCATGACCGACCATCACACGCATGAACCTCACGACCATATTCACCACGAAACCTGCGACCATACAAACCTGCAGACATACGATGATCCAACGCGAAAACCATACCGATTTTTTTCATGAGGAGCACCTTCACCACCCACACGACGGCCATATTGAGAACATGTCCTGCCCATCACCGAACAAAAAGGGTCAGACTCGATAAATACAATTCACGGCCTTAAAGATTTGGAGAATCGACAATTATTTCAAGTCTGATCCCATATAATAAAAATATTTCCTGGCTACTGATGGGGGTTGCGATAGCGACGCCAGAATGGAAAGACCATGGTCAGGATGAGACCGAAGAAATAGAGAGAAAGGATACCCACTATAGACACGGCGAGGAAGGGAACGCCTTGGCCAGATCGAAACAGCTCAATGATAAATGTTAACCACTCTGGCATTATAGCCCCAACGACTTCACGCAAAAAATTGATGATTGAACACCCAGATCATTATTCCCACCTAGGGCCTGTGAAACAATAACCTGGACATCTCGCATCCCATCTTCGGGCCATCTTTAAACGCGCCTCAATCGAAAAAACCTCAACATAGGCATCCTATGCCTCGGTTTTTTCTCAATCGTTACGTCCAAATCTGACCCAAATCTGGACGCGATTTT
>JADFRB010000284.1 GCA_022561525.1 Nitrospinota bacterium | reverse complement strand
ACTTGTCGGAGTCCGGAATCGAGCACAGCTTGGTCTGGAACGGCCAGACTAGGACCTCGATCTACTTGAATGAGGACCGTTCCATACATGTCAGGTTTTAGCCGCACTTGAGGATTAGCGAATTCAAGGCGCACCTGCACGGTGCGGGTCTCTTTGTTGAGATACGGGTAGATATAGGCTACACGTCCGGAAAATGTTTCCCCGGGGAAAGCCTCCAGGGTAAGCGTCGCTGCCTGACCTTTTTGGATAAAGGGAAGTTCATATTCAAAGACAGCAGCCTGAACCCAAATAGTTGAAAGGTCGGCTATCGTGTACATTGTGTTCTGAGGTTGAACGAACATGCCTTGAAACGCGGTTTTGTCAATCACGTAGCCACTCATCGGGGAAAATATCGTCACGAAGGTGGTCGGAGTCCCTCGATTCTCCAAATCCTCGATCTGGTGCGCAGTAAACATCCACAGGCGTAAGCGATCTCTGGCCGCATCCAGGACTTGTTGAGTCTGTTGATGGACCTCAGGTAGTGGACTTTCTTGAATGTCTTCTAAGGCCTGCAAGGCCAGGATATATTCCTCCTGTGTCGCGACTAACTCAGGGCTGTAGAGCGTAAAGAGGGGCTGGCCTTTTTTGACAGGTTTTCCGGTGAAATCGACGTAGAGGTTTTTGATCCAACCTGAAATCCGAAGATTGACATGGGCAATCCGCTGTTCGTTATACGTGACCCTCCCAACTGCTCGAACCGTCGTTGAAAGGCGACGTTTCTCCACCAGCGCTGTTTGCACGCCAATCATTTGTTGTCTGAGAGGTGACACCATCAGCGATACCTGGGCAGGCTCCGTGTCAGAGGACCCTGACATGGCCTTCATGTCCATCCCTACCATCTCCTTCATATCCTGCATATCAGAATGAGAAACCTCTGCCATAGCTGAACGGAGTTGAGGCACTAGCTTTTCATTCATCCACCATCCACCTCCAACAAGGACGATCATCCCAAGGGCTATCCCAATCCAACGGATTTGACTCAAAGAGCGTTGTTGTATTTTCATCATCATCCCTCCTTATCGAGGCTGTTAAATAATTCAAAAATTTTCGATGGCAGGCTACCCCTGGCACACATCCACAAACACCAGAAGGAGCAGGGCCTGTTCAAAAAGCATGCCCTGAGTCTTTCCGAAGGGGCCGCTCGCCTGCGCGAAGCCGTTTCGGCGGAGCCAGATCCAGCAAGGCCGCAAGCAGCGAGGAGGGCGAGGCGTACACGGGGGTACGTTGAGCCCTCCGAGCAATGAGAACGCCGCTGGCTTGTCTGCCGTAGCCTTGGCGAAGGCTGGCGGCTTTTTTCAACATTCCCCTTCACAATTCCGTACCGACGACTCTCTCCAGTTTGGCCAGCAACTGCTTCCAATCAACCAAGGTACGGACAAATTCCAACTGATAGGTGAGCAAGGCACGATCAGCCGAAATTAGATCAAAAAAATCGGTACGATCGGTGCGATACCCGGCCATGGCCGCCTTCAAGGTGAGCTTGGCCTGAGGAAGCACCGTGGTCTTATACAGGTCGAGAATTTTTCTCTTCGCCTCAAATTGAGCCACGAGATCTTGAACCAGGAAGCGTGTCTGGTTTTCCAAGGTTCTTTTCTTAAACTGTGCGACTTTCCGGTGCGCCATGGCTTCTCGAACCCCGGCCTCATATTTGGGTTTCGTCCAAAAGGCAAAGGGCAGGTTGATGGACACCACACCCCCGAATCCATCATCCGCATTGCGGTTCAGCCAGCGCTGTACCTCTACCCGAAGATGGGGATAAGCTTGGAGCTTGGCCAGCTTGATCGTGGAATCAAATTGCTCAACAGCCAAAGCGGCTTCGCGAACTTCCGGTCGTTGCTGAAGGGCTTGTTCTTGGAGATGCACCAGTGAGAGAACCTTTGACTTACCCTGGGGTTCTTCAGGAACACCCAACGGAGCATGGACCTCACGATTTAAAATCGTGTTGAGGAAAGCCCGTGCCGTCTCCTGTTGTTGTTCAAGGATGGGGAGATGTTGAAACCACTTGGACTGTTCCACCTGTGCCTTCAGCACATCGACTTGGGTCCCTTTCCCCACCCGGAACTTGGCTGTGGCCGCCTTAAAAAACTGCTTGAGGCGCTTGGCTTCCTCATGATGAATCTCAAGGGCTTGGTGGGCATAAAACAATTCATAATACCCTGTCTTCACTGCCGCAATAATTTCACGTTTCTTCCCCGCCAAGTGTTGTTTGGCTTGTTCCACCACTTTCTCAGCAATGTGTTCTTGCTGGGATAAGGTTCCTGGATAAGGAAATTGTTGGACGAGTCCGAAGATGGCTCGGTCCGAGCGCGTCACATTCAACGAGTCTGGTGTATTCCACAGTCGAATGGTCAATTCCGGGTCATCCAAAGATTTCCGTTGGGGAACCCGCTCCTGCATGCCTTCTACCTGGGCTTGTTCAGCCACCAATTCCGGATTATTTTGAAGCGCTTCTTGAATGAGTGGAGCAAGACTAAGTATCTCTTTCCCCAAGCCCGGGTCCCCGGCCCAGATGAGACCGGGCACGTTGAGCAAAAGAGTGCTGAGCAAAAATAATTGCCCGCAAAATATTTTTCCTCGTTGCATATCAATCTCCAATCCAAACCGGCCCCTCTCCACTTTTGAAAAATGGTGAGATAGAAAAATCCAGGCTCGGCCACCTTTCCAGAAAAAATAGAAAGATGGGTTTGTGTTTACTTATATCAGAAAATTAAGTGGAAGAATTAAACGGGGGAAGGGTATCAAATTCGAAATACTGAAATGAGGACAAGGATATCCCCTGGGGGAGGAAAGTACATGCGTGACATGAGGGGGAGAAAGTGACTGCTTGCCACAGGTTCGGGAAAGAAAGAAGGAGCGTTCCCGCCCAAAGAGAAATGAGAAAGTCCTGCAGACGAAATATCGGGGCCGGATTGGACGGCGAGGGTTTTAAATCCGTCACAAAAATTCGAAGCTGGCTCTTCTCCAGGCATGGTGCAATCACTCCCCTGGTTGACTTTCATGCCGCCATAAATCGGAACCAGGCAGGCATAGGCATTGAAGCTAAACGCGAGGAAGAGACCAATCAGGAAGAGCGCGAGCAGTTTTGGGAAGGATCTCATAACAATTATTCTACTCTTAAAAATCTTTTCAGTAAATGACTTTCGAATCAAGCAAAAGTTGGGATTAAGTTAGAATCAAAAAGGGAACAGATTTATTTTGTACCCAGGTAACCATGACCGTGGCACTCCACCCGACAATCCAACTGCCTTTTCCCTATCCTACAGAGTATCAAAGACGTACTGATAATCGTCGTCCTCCACAAAGACCACTTGGTGATTATGCCCCCTTGAAGCACATAAAACGGGAGGTCGGGAGGATGATTCGGGCGGTGCGGAACATGACGGCACAGGAAAGCAGCAACCAGCCGAAAAATAAATCTGTCCCCATTTTTGAAATTCTTCCATTCGGGGGCATTGACGAATATACAAAAACTTGTATAATTCAAACAGTGAAACCCGTTGAATGGTTAGGCTCTGCTCGTAAAGACCTTCAGTCGTTCCCGAGTACCGTCCGAGCCGAGATAGGGTATCAGCTCTATTGTGTCCAAAATGGTCTTGACCCATCCGACTGGAAATGTAACTACTCAGGTCACCTCCCTTTTGCCCCAGGCCGGCGTTGCTGTGGTGCTCAAATCCTCACGTATT
>JADFRB010000283.1 GCA_022561525.1 Nitrospinota bacterium | reverse complement strand
AACCACCCCAACTTTCTTTACCGACATCTTCTAATCCACCGTATTATCGCGCTACTGAAAATGAGTTAACGGTACCATGCCCAAAAGTGCAGGGTTCACGCAAAAAGCCCATCGGCATCCTACCGATTGGTTTCATTATACGCCTGTATACTCAGGTACAGAAATATGCCTGTCCCTCTGTGCCTTTAACTTTGAGGACCAAAAAAGGCGGCCCTGGTTTCCAGGGCCGCCGGGTATATATGATAATTCCTCCCCTGAATGTCCTGAGGCACCTTGAAATGAAACGGCCACAACGGCTACAGCTGGATGCTTCGATCGGTCTCTTTGAGAATCCGAATCACATCCGGGCCGGCGATGAAGGCCGCACGGTCAATGATGTCCCGCTCTGCAATCCCCCGATTCTTCAGGCAGGGGGTGCAAACATTGAGCCTGGCCCCGCCGGTCAGGAGGCCGTCGATCAGCTGCTTGGCCGGCTTGAACGGCTCCCCGTTGTTGATGTCGTCAGCATACCCTTTGACCGCAAGCCGAACCCCTTCACTGGCCAGTATCAGCGAAACCTGCTCCCCGCCCTCCAGCGCGGCGTTCGCCAGTGTCAGACCAATCGTCGCCTTATCGACATTGTCCTTGCCATAGGTGATCAACACACAGACGCTGCTCATCACATCCTCCTCCTTTAAAGGAAATGCCCCAGGGTCAACCCGGGAAAGGTGCAAGGTCCCAGGGGGACAGGCATATTGTACACCCAGACAGCAACAGCGGCCTCAGAGTGAGGCCGCCGTTCTCGTGTTCACGTTGGCTCCCCGAAACGTCCTCTAATCAAAACACCTTCCAAGACAAATTCCGCTTCAAGATAGTTAAAATAGCGCGGGGCGAGAAAGTGCTAAAGCTATATGGGAAAAGGCGGTCTTACTCTGCGTCCATCTCTCCCAATCGTAGCATCAGGAGTGCGGTCTCGTGAAACTAGCCCTATTGCACATGGAGACCACCCTCACTTTGCCTACCAAAATCACCTCGTTTTCTCCATCCCGCAGCCTCACGGTGAGACGATCTACTTCTTGGATTACCTAACCCACTGATTGCGAGAGGGTTTCACCGATGGGGGCGTGGATGATGAGGTCGGCAAAACAATCAAGGGGTGTTTCAGTGAGATTCACGATGACCAGACGAGCGCCGCGTTCTTTGGCGAGGCGGGGTATGGAAGCGGCCGGTTCAACGATAAGGGTTGAACCGCAGGCAATCAGGAGATCACATTCTTCCGCCCATTCAAAGGCTTTGTTCAAGACATTCGGATCAAGTGCTTGACCGAAACTGATGGTGTTGGGCTTTAAGAGTCCATTACATTTCAAGCAGAGAGGCGTCTCTTCACCTTGCTGAAGTCTCTCGTAGGCTTCCTGCCAAGGACATAGCTCACCACAATCCAAACAAATAGTTTCGCGATTCGTGCCATGCAGTTCAAGGATAGTTTCAGGCAAATTACCTGCCATGTGATGCAATCCATCAATATTTTGGGTGATAACACCAAGGACTTTGCCGCGTTCAGCGAGTTTTGCAATGGCAAGGTGACCGCTGTTGGGTTTTGCATCACGCATCTCTCCGTACAATTCTTTTTTACGGACCCAATACAATTTGCGCTTGTCTTCATCAGCCAGAAACTCCTGGATGGTGACCGGCTGAAACCGCTCCCAAATCCCACCCTTGCTACGGTAATCCGAAAGTCCACTTTCGGTGGAGATCCCTGCGCCGGTAAAAACCAAAATCCGGCCATGACTGCGAAAAAGTTGGGTAAGGGCCTTTGTTTCATGCGTCCTATTCTGCAACCTCTCCACCTCCATTTTCTTTTAAATGAGAGTAAGGAGGCCACGATTGTAGCCGCTGGTCCTCCACGGGTCCACCGACGGTAAAGTGATAAAGGCTCTGAAATTGATTATCTCGGAGTGCCAATAGTTCATGAACGGGATCGTCATAAAAACATCCAATGCCAGTGGATCTTACACCGTGGGCCTCGGCCTCAAGATAGAGAACTTGGCCTATCATCCCAGTTTCCCAGAAAAGATGCCGATAAAGAAATGGTAATCTTTCAAGGTTTGAGCGAAATTTTGCAATCATGCCCAGCGAAAATGCACCTTCTCCGGCAATGGATTGCTGACAGCTCACGGAAGTCGCCTCTCCCGTAAACTGGCCTTTAGCAAGTAAATAGAGCGGAAAATCTTTTTTAACGGGTTCCCACAAAAAATCGGGGCGACATGCCAGTCTCAATGCCCCTAGGTCTTTTTCATCCCGGACAAACATATAAAAACCGGAGGTGAGGTCTTTGACGCGATGGACAAACAAAAACAAATGTACGCGCACGGGACCTAGTCCTACATCAAAAGGTGCTGCGGTATCACGCGGAAGTGTTTTATCCAACATCGTAAGAAACGCCGACTGGGAAATACTGGTCACTCCGTCACAAGCAAGTAAACTTCTCCTCTGACGAATGATCTGAGTCGCTTTAAGTTGAGACAGTTCCAATTGGGAAAAAGGCATATTCGGATTATTCGGTCGATCCACGGCCACCCTGGGCTTTCGAGTCGCTTGTGCCACGTGCGCAATAATTTCCCAGTCGACATGATCCTTGCTTAACCGGTTGTGCCGACCTTGAAAAGAAAGCTCGAGAATTCGCTGGATGATGTCAGGCGTAAGACCAGCAGGTATTTCCTTAGCCTCAGCAGAATGAACATAAAAAAGGACTTCGGGATATTCCTCTTCGTCGTCCCTCCAATCTATCTCGTGGAATCCAAGAATCTTGGCAATCTCTTCATCGGAGGTCTCATATAAATAAGTGAGCTTCCATCCCAAAAGATTAGCAGCAAAACTCGCCGCTGCAATCGCGTGCCCAATGTCATGATTGCTGTACCGAAACGCCCGCTCACCGTATTTCCAGGCCTCGCGCCAGTAAATACTCGTGAAAGCGAATAAAAAGCCTTTCGTCCTAAAATGCCTTTGAATCTTAACGGAAAGTTCGTCTGAAAAACTTGCCCTTGGCTCCAAGGCATGAAGAAAGGGGCTGTAATGATAAACACCCGGATCGTACGCACTATGCGTCGACAAGATAACGTAGCTTTCGGTGGGATGAAGATTGCCGCTTGAGGGATTCATGCGCAGGGCCCATTTTGCTCCGGGAATGGATTTCCATGCGGATATACTGAGGGAAAGTTCTAAGAAAAGTGACAGGTTCTCCAGTGAAAATTCCCGAACCGGATTCCGCATTCTTTCATACAAATCCATATAAACGGCGTCAGGATCCCCCTTGGCAAAGGGGAGTTTGATCGGCGTCACCCCCTCATAGAAACGGAAGGGGTTGGGTTGATTATCCCAATCAAGATATCCCGGGGATATGGCATAGCGGTGATAATGGTGTTTTGTGGCCTCGTGATATTGAATAGCTGTCACGAGACGCTCGCCGTCTAGGTTGGAGATTTGATTTTCCATTCTTTGGAATTCCGCTCTTTAAAAATCTCAGAGACATACTTGCCGATGGCTATTTTCTTTTCCATGGTCCAGAGTGCGTAATTCTTCACCACCACACCCTCAACCGTGGTTCCCCCAAGGCAGCTCTGCGTATCGAGCAGAGACTTGAAGTCATCAACGAGCAGTTCGAGCGGGCCAGGCTCTTTCTGCTCGAAGCCAAGGAACGCACAGAGCCGGTAGATCGACTCCGGCGAATGATGGCATCGATCTATTTCG
>JADFRB010000282.1 GCA_022561525.1 Nitrospinota bacterium | reverse complement strand
GAACTTATCAAGTTATACAAAGAACATAAGGTGAACCCGGTCGGTGGGTGTCTGCCGATGCTGCTGCAGATGCCGGCGTTTATTTCGTTGTTCAATATTTTGTATATGACGGTTGACCTCCGGCAGGCGCCGTTCATGTTGTGGATTACAGATCTCTCTGTGCCTGATCCGTTTTATGTGCTCCCGATATTGATGGGGGTTTCCATGGTCTTGCAACAAAAGATCATGCCCACGACGATGGACCCGACACAGGCCAAAATGATGCTGATGTTGCCGGTGTTTTTGACGTTTCTCTTTTTGACGTTCCCGGCAGGACTCGTTCTGTATTGGTTGACGAATAATGTGCTGACCATCACGCAACAATTTGTCACGGACCGATTTATTTTGAAGAAACCGACCTTCACACAACCGCCGGCGGATCCACCGGACGCGATAGCGGAACCCAAGGACGACCAAAAAGGATCCAAGAAGAAAAAGGGTAAAGGAAAAGAGAAAGAGTCGGAGTAGATAAAGGGATCTCCCTCCATGGAACACTCGGGAGAGGATACAATTTGTGCGATTGCCACACCGCTGGGGGAAGGTGGTGTCGGCATCGTTCGGGTCAGTGGGGAACGAGCCATCGCCATTTCCACCAAAGTTGTCCAACCAAGAAATCACGCCACTCTCGAACAACTCACCAGCCATCGCTTGTACTTGAGCGATGTCCATTCTGAGAACACCCTCAAGGGGTCGGATTCCTTTCCTCTTGACGAAGCCTTAGTTGTGGTGATGAAAAAGCCCCGTTCTTACACCGGAGAAGATGTTGTTGAAATCCAGACCCATGGTGGGCCCCTGATTCTTCAATCGACCTGCGAAGCCCTCATTCAACAAGGGGCAAGAATGGCCGAACCCGGTGAATTTACAAAGCGAGCTTTTTTGAATGGACGACTCGATCTGACCCAAGCCGAAGCGGTGCTCGACACCATACAAGCGACTACCTCAAGCAGTTTGCGCACGGCCCAGAGTTTGTTGCGTGGAACATTACGCCGAGAAGTCGAACGCTTGAAAGAGGAACTTCTCACGAATCTGGCGCACCTTGAGGCGGGGATGGATTTTGTTGAAGAGGACATTTCCTTTATTCAGACGGCCCAATTGGAACGTGTTTTACAAAACGCACATTCCGAGCTTCAACAATTGATCGAAACCTTTGAAGAAGGCCGGATTGTTCGTGAGGGTATTAAAGCCGCGATTATCGGTCGTCCCAACGTTGGGAAATCCAGCTTGCTCAACGCCCTACTCAAAATGGATCGTGCTATTGTCTCTCCGGATCCCGGGACCACACGGGATGTCATTGATGAATCAGTCAATATTGCCGGAATTCACATGCGGCTTCTCGATACAGCCGGTCTTCGACACACGGAAGATTTTGTTGAAGAAGAAGGTATTCGACGGACCAAAGAGGCTTTAGAGGAAGCCGATTTGATCTTGTTTATGATCGATGGTTCTGTTGAACTGTCGGAGGAAGATCGTACGTTGCTGCATGATCATGCTACAGGCCGTTGCCTAATTGTGATCAACAAGAATGATCTTCCCAACCAAGTTGAGACGGCGGATATTTTGGCCATTGTCAGGCGAGAAGAAAAAGAAGGGCACCAACTTCAGGTAGTCAGAATTTCCGCAAAAAACGAAGAGGGTTTGGATACATTGAAAGAGACGATTCGATCATTATTTTTTAAAAGCAATTTTGAGCCTGGGCAAGCACCAATCGTCACTCATCTTCGCCATAAGGCCGCGTTGGCACAAGCTCAGGAATCGATTTCCCAAGCTCAAGGATCTATTAAAGCTGGAATGGATGCCGAGTGCATTGCATTGGACATGCGTGCTGCACTAGACTCTCTTGGGGAAATCACCGGCGCGATCAGCACCGAAGATATTTTGGATCGCATTTTTCGAGACTTTTGTATTGGAAAGTAAATTACACTAGGAATGTAACTACTCAAGTTGACTCAATTTTGACTCAGGATAAGGCGCGAGGAGCGGAAAACCGGAGCGTAAGAATACGTGAGGATTTGAGCACCACAGCAACGCCGGCCTGGGCCAAAAGGGAGGTAATTTGAGTTGTTACCTAGGACATTAAACGTATATGTCATTGGAACGGGACATCATTGTTATTGGAGGCGGTCACGCTGGATGTGAGGCTGCGCTTGCAGGGGCACGAATGGGTTGCCGAGTTGTGCTCCTGACCATCGATGAAAGCAAGATCGCCCACATGCCTTGCAATCCGGCTATCGGTGGAATCGCCAAAGGCCACTTAGTTAAAGAAATCGATGCACTTGGTGGAGAAATGGGGCTCAATACGGATAAGGCGGGGATTCAATTTCGCATTCTCAACACGCGAAAAGGTCCCGCCGTGCGGGCAACAAGAGTCCAGTGCGACAAGGCTTTGTACCGAACCGCCATGCAGGATACTTTGAAGAAACAAGCGGGTTTGGAAATCCTGGTTGGGACGGCAATGCAGATTTTAACCAAAGGCAGTGCGGTCATTGGTGTGGTCACGAACACAGGAGAAACTATTTATGCCAAGGCCATTATCATTACCTCGGGAACATTTCTGAAAGGGTTGATGCACATTGGGTTGAATCATCTTCCTGGCGGACGAGCCGGCGAAGCGCCATCAGAGCATTTGTCCGATTGCATGAGGGACTTTGGGTTTGAAGTGGGTCGTCTTAAAACAGGCACGCCTCCTAGGGTGGACAGAGATACCATTAATTTTGATGTCATGCAGGAACAACCAGGAGATCCTTCGCCACGACCGTTTTCTTTTCGAACAAAAATAATTTCCAATCCTCAAATCTGCTGCCATTTAACGACGACCACAGAGGAAACCCATGATATCATTCGTAAAAATCTGGATCGTTCGCCGATGTATTCTGGGATCATCGAATCCGTAGGCCCACGATATTGCCCCTCAATTGAAGATAAAGTGGTGAGATTTGCGGATAAATTAAGCCACCAGATTTTTCTTGAACCCGAAGAATTGAATTCAAATTCGTTTTACCCTAACGGGATCTCGACAAGCCTGCCAGTTGATGTGCAGTCTGCCATGCTAAAAACCATTCCAGGTCTCGAACACGCGAAGATGCTGAAACCCGGGTACGCTATTGAGTACGATTATTTTCCTCCACGGCAGCTTCATCCCACACTCGAAACCAAACTGGTGAAGGGCTTGTATCACGCCGGACAAATAAATGGCACTTCAGGGTATGAAGAGGCGGCGGCGCAAGGTCTCATGGCTGGCATTAATGCAGCACTCAGGGTGAAAGAAATAGACCCGCTTATTCTTGACCGTTCGCAAGCCTACATTGGGGTGCTCATAGATGATTTAATCACCAAAGATGCGCGGGAGCCCTACCGAATGTTTACGTCCAGGGCAGAGTATCGCCTGTCCCTTCGAGAGGACAATGCCGACTCCCGCCTTATGGAAATAGGGCATGGGTTAGGTTTGGTGACAAAAGATATTTTTCACGATTTTCTTAAAAAAGAGGAAATTACCCAAAAAGAAGTCACTCGCCTGAATCACACACGCCCGAATTGGGATTCTGACACGGAACAACGTTGGCAAATGTTTGAGGCAATTCTCCCCGATCCTGGCCATACTCTTGGTCAATTACTCAGACGTCCTGAGATTTCCTATGCCAAATTGTGCGAAATAGATGGCCACTGTCCAGTCGAAGATACAACCATTCAGGAATCTATTGAAATTATCATAAAATATG
>JADFRB010000281.1 GCA_022561525.1 Nitrospinota bacterium | reverse complement strand
CCGAAGCGGTTTCGCGTAGGCAGGTCGCCCTTTTGCCGTGCTCATGTACTGAGAGTACGCTCCGCGCGTCAAGCCTACTCCGCCGAAGTGGCTACGAAGGCCGGGAAGGGCTGCGGCCTTGCTGGACGGACCCTTCGGAAAGACTCAGGGCATGCTTTTTTGAACATTGCCTCCCACTGATGTGAGCCGTCTTTCCTGGAGCCTCTATGGGTCCTTGACCTGAAATATTCCACAGACCCCTTAGGGATTTCTTAGTTTTTCTATCTATTGCGCTATTGCGGGGTTGTGCCCCTGGGCAATGATGTTCCTTACCCATTAAACGATAGCCTTTTGACAGGCTTCTGGGGGGTGGGGGTGGAGGCTACGAGTCCTGAAAACTTTCCATGGGTGGACAGGTACACACCAGATTCCGATCGCCATAGGCATTATCTATCCGCGAGACGGACGGCCAGAACTTGTACTCGCGCAACCAGGGCACGGGAAACGCAGCCTGTTCCTGGGTATATGGATGGGTCCATTGGGAACTGCTGACCACTTCGATGGTGTGCGGAGCGTTCTTCAAGGGATTATCATCTCGAGGGAGTCGGCCCTCTTCAATGGCCTCAATTTCTCCGCGAATCGTAATCAGGGCTTCACAATACCGATCCAGCTCTGTCTTTGACTCGCTCTCTGTGGGTTCGATCATCATGGTGCCGGGAACCGGCCAAGAAATCGTTGGCGCATGAAAGCCAAAATCCATGAGGCGTTTGGCCACGTCTTCGACCTCGATGTCCGCTGATTTTTTAAATGGGCGCAGGTCGAGAATAAACTCATGCGCCGACAATCCACCCTTGCCCCTGTACAGCACGGTATAGTCATTCTCCAGGCGCTTCGCCATATAGTTGGCGTTGAGAATGGCGACTTGTGTGGAACGCGTGAGCCCATCTCCCCCCATCAGAGCGATGAATGCCCAGGAAATGGGCAGGATGCTGGGGCTGCCATAGGGTGCTGCTGACACGGCGCCAATGGCTTGATCTCCGCTGGGATTGTGAATCGGGTGTCCTGGTAAGAATGGCGCCAAATGCCCGGCAACGGCAATAGGCCCCATGCCCGGTCCGCCCCCGCCGTGAGGAATGCAGAATGTTTTATGCAAATTGAGATGACAGACATCGGCCCCCATGTCCCCAGGCCGACAGAGGCCGACCATGGCATTCATGTTGGCCCCGTCCATATAGACTTGCCCGCCATGTTCATGAACGATGCGACATACATCACGTATGGTTTCCTCGAACACGCCGTGTGTTGAAGGGTACGTCACCATCAGGGCCGTAAGATTTTCTTGATGTTGGCTGGCTTTCGCCTGTAGATCGGCGACATCAATGTTGCCTTGTTCGTCACAGGACACCGGGACAATTTTGAGTCCGGCAATCACCGCACTGGCTGGGTTGGTTCCATGTGCGGACACAGGAATGAGACAGACATTCCGTTGACCCTCCCCTCGGTCCGCTTGGTAGGCCTTGATAACCATTAGGCCGGCATACTCCCCTTGAGATCCCGCATTCGGCTGTAGCGAGACTGCGGCAAAGCCCGAGATTTCCGCCAGCCAAGACTCGAGTTGTTGAAAGAGTTGATCATACCCGGTGGTTTGGTTTTTGGGTGCAAACGGATGAATTCGGCCGAATTCAGGCCAGGTCACGGGGATCATTTCAGTCGTCGCATTGAGTTTCATCGTGCACGAGCCTAATGGGATCATCGAATGCACCAAGGAAAGATCTCGGGATTGGAGTCGATGCATGTATCGCAACAGCTCGTGTTCCGAGTGATAGCGATTAAAAACTTCATGGGTTAGAAAAGGCGTGGTTCGAGCAAAAGGCGCCGGAATAGAGACGATTGTCTGCGCAGCAAGTTCTTTAGCAGAAAACCAGAGGCGCCCATCTTTGGAGAAGGTTTTAAACAGAGTATCGAGGTCATCCAGCGTCGTGGCTTCGTCTAGCGATATGCCGAACGTGCCATCATCAAAATGTCGAAAGTTGAGGCGATGATGTGTGGCTTGCTTGATCAGTTTCTCCAGCTTTAACGGCCCGGATGAAACGCGCATCGTATCGAAAAACAGTTCGTCGGTGACTTGCCATCCGAGTCGTGTCAAGCCTTCAGCCAAAACCTGTGTGAGTCCGTGCACCCGTTCCGCGATACGTTTGAGCCCATTGGGACCATGGTACACGGCGTAGAAACCGGCGATATTCGCCAACAGTACTTGAGCTGTGCAGATGTTACTTGTGGCCCGATCCCGGCGAATATGTTGTTCGCGCGTTTGGAGGGCAAGGCGATAGGCGGTCTTACCGTTGGCGTCTTTGGATGCTCCGACGATCCGTCCCGGTATTTGCCGTTTATACTCTTCTTTAGTTGACAGGAAGGCTGCGTGGGGACCTCCAAAGCCAAGAGGGACCCCAAATCGTTGACTCGATCCCACCGCAATGTCCGCACCAAATTCTCCTGGTGGTTTCAATAACGTAAGGGCTAACAGGTCCGTGGCCACAACGACTTTTGTTCCAGCATTATGAGCGCGCTGGGCCAAATCCTGATAATCGCGAAGATACCCGTCGGTCGTCGGGTATTGGAGAAGAAGGCCACAGTACGAGCTCTGTTCCCAATCAATACTATCAACGGGGCCAATATCTAGCGAAATCCCAAGTGAGCTAGCCCGCGTGCAAAGCACCGCCAGGGTTTGAGGGTGACACCCTTGGGAGGCAAAAAATTTAGTTCGGGAAGATTTTCCAATAGCGAGGCACATGGCCATGGCTTCTGCGGCAGCAGTTCCTTCATCCAATAATGAGGCATTGGCTAACGGTAGTCCCGTAAGATCAGTGATCACTGTCTGAAAGTTAAGGAGGGCTTCTAATCGTCCTTGAGCAATTTCTGCTTGATAGGGGGTGTATTGGGTATACCAAGCCGGGTTCTCTAAAATATTTCGAAGGATGACTGGTGGCGGGAAACAATCGTAATACCCCATCCCAATAAATGATCGAAAAACTTCGTTTTGCTGGGCTAAGTCTTTGAGTTCACGTAGTACCTCGTGTTCATTTCGTTGTGATGGGAGGTTCAGCGGTTGCTTAAGCCGAATGTCATCGGGAATAGTGGTTTGCACTAAGGCATCAAGGGAGGCTAATCCCAACACACCCAACATTTCCTGGATTTCTGTCTCTGTGGGACCAATATGCCTGGCCGGGAAGGTCTCTGGCTCAAAGAACCAATTATGTCCGGATTGAGTTGTCATCACACGCGTTTCAAAACCAAAATCGGGCAAAGGTATCGAGACAAACAGCTCACCTTATTCTTGCACCATTTTTGGAATGGGAATTTCGGTTTGATGCTGAAGGGGTTTCAACGGATGTTTTTGAGTTTGAGATCTTGTCGTCCTGGCAGAAATGACAGGCGTGTTCAATCGAATCTGATCACCATGAGGTTAGCGTATCATGGTTGAATAAATCCTGCCAAGTTGATTGGCATGGGCTCGATTTTATTGGTTCTTTCAATTCCGTAAAGAAGGATAATTCTTTCTGCTCAGAGGCAGATGCAGGAATTATCATGGGCCTAAATTTGGAAGTAGATCGAATTGTTCATTTTTGGTCTTGATTGTTCCCTCTGCTTGCATCAAACCGTTTCTTGAGGACACCTCTAAAAACCAGGCATTTTGGTGAGGGCAAGGAAGCCGCGCGCGGAAAACCGGAGTGTATGGGCGAATACATGAGGATTTGAGCACGCGGCTGACGCCGCCATCACGGAAAAGGACGGTTA
>JADFRB010000280.1:893-3787 GCA_022561525.1 Nitrospinota bacterium | reverse complement strand
TCCTTTTTTCGTGATGGCGGCGTCAGTCGCGTGCTCACATCCTCATGTATTCGCCCATACACTCCGGTTTTCCGCGCGCGGCTTCCTTGCCCTCACAAAAAATGCCGGGTTTTTAGAGGTGCCCTTTAATCTATCCCTTGGCCTCATGGGAGAATTTGGGCTCATCGACATGCTGCACATTCTTTTGATCACTTGCCGATTTCACCGTTTCAGACGCCACAATAGATGAACTCAGTTGATCGTCTTCTTCTGATGCTTCTTCGCCAGAATCAAGATCATAAAAACGGCGGGCCGCATCAATATAGATCGCGCCATTGGAGGATTGGGCCACGGACTTCAGCGTCACTACCGACCCATGAATCAATTTATTCACGATGCTCGAGGCTAACCCTTCAATCGTTTCACGATCTTGATCTGACAATGTACTCAACCGACCGAGGGCTTTATCGAGTTCAGCCTGCTTAATATCTTCCGCCCGCTTTCGTAAGGCTACAATAGTGGGAGTTGCGACAAGCGTTTGTAGCCACTTTTGGATGACAGCGACTTCTTCTTGTGCAATGGCCTCGGCTTTGACGGATTCGGCTCGCCGTTCTTCCCGATTCTGCTCCACGTGCATTTCCAGATCATCAATATCAAAGAGAAAGGCGTTATCCACCTCACGCACCGCCGGATCGATGTTTCTCGGAACGGACACATCAATGAGAAAAATGGGTCTATTCATCCGCTCACGTACCGCTCGTTGCACATCTTCCGCACTAATTAAATAATGAGAGGCTCCCGTGGAACAGATCACGATGTCAGCCTTAGCCATTTCGCTCCGAAACTCTTCAAAAGGAATCGGGGAACCTTGAAACCGATTGGCCATGGTACGCGCACGAACCGGATCACGTGTCGTGAGCAGAACCTGCCGGACACCATGATTGATTAAATGCTTGGCCGCCAGCTTGGCCATCTCACCGGCTCCAACAAGCATCACGGTCCGAGCCGATAAATCCCCAAACACCTTCTTGGCTAACTCGACTGCCGCATAGCTGACGGACACGGCATTTTCTGCAATGCGCGTTTCGCTCCGCACTCGCTTGGCAACGGAAATGGCCTTTTGAACGAGTTTATTGAGGATAACTCCACTTGTGTTGTGGGTTAGGGCGGACCGAAACGCATCTTTGACTTGCCCCAAAATTTGCGGCTCCCCCACGACCATGGAGTCCAAACTTGCCGTCACGCGAAACAAATGGGCAATAGTCCGATCACCGGAATACCAATACAAATGAGGCAGCAGTTGTTCAGCAGAAAGCGAAAGGTGCGAATCAACAAGAAACTCCTGAACCGCAGAAAACCCTGATTCAACCTGATCGACGACTGCATACACTTCAACGCGATTGCAGGTTTGAAGCAACATGCCTTCCTTCACGCTCGAGTATGTCATGAGTCTCTTTAACGCTTCACCCATCCGACTATCGGGCACAGCCAATAATTCCCGGAGTTCTACGGGCGCCGTTTTGTGGGATAGTCCGACCGTAATGATATGCATCAGCTGACCGGGACCCCGCTGCTTTTCAGAATGACGCCAAGAAAGGTGAGAAGCACCCCGGCAAACCCGACGATGGTTAAATATGCCGCTTTTTTGGCCCTCCATCCAACGGTCACCCGTCCCATTAACACGAATAAATAAAACACCCACGTGACTACAGCCCATGTTTGCTCAGGGTTCCAGCTCAAATAGGCGCCCAACGTAATCTGGGCGGAGATCGCACCCGTCAAAATGCCAAGTGTTAAAAAGGGAAAGCCGAGTAAAATGGACCGCTGGTTGAGCTTGTCTAAAAAGTCCAAGGGAGGCAGCTTGAAGTACAGCACGTTAAATTGCTTGGACTTGAGCAATCGTTCTTGCATCAAATACATCAGCCCCGCGACAAAAGCCACCGCAAACCCCACCGTTCCCAACATGCTCAGCGTGACATGGACCCATACCGCCTGAAACATGGGATGCAGGACCGGAGCTTCCGTAGGAAGAATCGCAGTAGACACTAACGAGAGAAAAGCCAAGGGCAGGATAAACGACCCAAGGACATACAGGTGCTGCCGAATTGCCACGACCAGGAACACCAACACAAGAGACCAGGAGAAAAAAGACATGGCCTTGTGAAAGGTCACCCATTTCAAATCATCTCCCGACAACAGTTGAAACGCTAAGGCAATCGTATGCGTGAAAAACCCGAACCCAGCCAAACCTAGGGCGATTGTGGAAAGAACTTCGGAACGTCGATCCAAGCATACCAAAAACATGACCGTCCCGAGGAAATACAATCCCAAAGTCAGTTGGAAAAATACAACCGTCATGATTGCGGATACCCTTGAAAAAGTGCTAAAAACCCAGGTTGGAAGTATAGATAGGCCTTATAAAGAGGTCAAGGAAATGGCATGTCCGCTAGGGGTGATGATCGAGAAAAAGAATGGGAGTGAGGTGTTGCAATGGACCTTGAAATACACAAAGGGGAGAAATCCTAAGCTCGAAATTCGAAACAAATTCCAATGCTCAAAATCCCAATGTCCTAAATTTGACCGAAAGGTTTGGAATTTCGGGCATTTGAATTTTGAATTTGTTTGAGATTTGGTGCTTCGGATTTTGTGCTTTCTGTCATCTGACCCATTTAAGGCTTTAGAAAGATGGACAAAATGACCATTCAATTGAAAATCTATCCTCCTGAACCTGCAGTGGCTCCACCACAAACATTAATGGCTTGGCCTGAAATGGCGGCGGCCATGGGCGAACAAAGAAACAGGACCGTGGCGGCAATCTCATCAACATCGGCCATACGTTTGATTGGCACAGCCGCGATGGCTTGGGTTCGAAAATCCTCTGCTGACATGCCCAAGACTGCTGCTGTTTCTTCAAT
>JADFRB010000280.1:0-883 GCA_022561525.1 Nitrospinota bacterium | reverse complement strand
GGGGTCGATGAGGCGGCCCTGGGGGTTGGCCGCCTTGACCTCGGCGATGTACTGCGCCGCCGTGGCGCCTTCCTGGCCCTCGCCGATGCCGCCCATCCAATCGCGTCCGAAGGCGGTATCCACCCAGGTCGGGCACACCGCATTGACCGTAATCCCTCGATGAGCCACTTCAAGAGCGATGGCTTTGGTAAATCCGATAATGCCATGTTTGGCTGTGCAATACGCCACATAACCTGGCACGCCGAATCGCCCAAGGACCGACGAGAGATTGATGATTCGGCCATAGCCAGGGCCTTTCATATGTGGCAACACAATCTTCGAACAAAGGTATGACCCCGTAAGATTGACTTGAATAATGTTGGCCCATCGAGAATCATCAGGATCGTCGATAGGCGTTCGACCAGACATCCCAGCATTGTTGACAAGAATGTCGATCTGCCCCCATTCTGCGACGATGGCCGAAACCACTCGTTCTAGATCCTGACGATTGGTTACATCCGCAGTCACACCCATGGCGGAAGCTCCTGAGCCCTTCAATTCTCCAACCGTTTCTTCAAGAGGCTGAGACCGCCGTCCACAAATACCAATGCGAACCCCCTGCCCGGCTAAGGCTTTGGCGATTCCACGTCCAATTCCTACGCCCCCTCCTGTTATTAAAGCCACACGATCCTGTAACATCATTATTTGGTCTTCCCTTCTGCGTTTCACTATTGGGGATATTGAAAAAGGGCGTCAGCCTTCGCCAAGGCTACGGCAGACAAGCCAGTGGCGTTCCCTGCCTTCGCCGTAGCGGCTTCGCGCAGGCAGGTCGGCCCTTTGTCGTGCTCACGTACTCGCGTACGCTCCGCGCGCCAAGCCTATTCCGCCGAAGTGGTTACGAAGG
>JADFRB010000279.1 GCA_022561525.1 Nitrospinota bacterium | reverse complement strand
TGCGAGAAAATAACTTGATCAATATCGCGCCAAGATTTGGGTCGGATTTGGACGGAACGATTGAGAAACACTCGAGGCATAGCACAGCTATGGTGAGGGTGTTTCGATTGAGGCCCGTTCAAAGATGGCCCGAAGATTGGATGCGAGATTGATCAAGTTATTTTCTCGCAGGTCCTAAGAGCGTGCGCGGACTTTTGTGATCCAACTGCGGTTTCTAGGTTGGACAGGGAGAATCACAGAGAGTGTGAACTTAGGAAGACAGGGCGCGTGTGAGGAGGTCGCTGACTTTTTTGGGGTTGGCTTTTCCGCTTGAAGCTTTCATCACTTGCCCGACAAAAAACCCGAGCACGGTTTCCTTCCCACCACGGAATTGCTCAACCTGCCCCGAATTCTTTTCCAGTACTTCTTGAACCAGTTTTTCCAATGCGCCTTCATCAGAGACTTGTTGCAGACCTTTTTCCTCGACTAATTGCGCGGCTGATTTCTCTCCAGCATACAGCTCCGGGAAAATGTCTTTCGCCACCTTCAAGCTAATGGTGCCGTCGTGAACCAATTGCAGCAATTCCACCAAACGATCCGGCGAAACAGGTGAGGATTCCACAACCGTCCCGGCTTGGTTGAGCTCTCGCAACAGTTCGCCCATGATAAAATTACTGATAATTTTGGGTTCAGCAAAAAGCTGAACGCATGATTCAAAATAGTCAGCCAACTCCCGAGATTTGGTTAGCACCCCAGCATCATACTCCGGCAGACTATATTCAGTGAGAAACCGTTGTTGGCGGACTTGGGGCAACTCCTGCAGGGTGCCTCGAAGTTCATCGATCCATTCATCAGAGATCGACAGCGGCAAGAGATCGGGATCGGGAAAATAGCGATAGTCATGCGCTTCTTCCTTGCTTCGCATGACGACGGTTTGCCCGAGGTTGATATTCCACAGCCGCGTTTCCTGGCAAACCTTCCCTCCATCGGTCAACACCTTCGTCTGCCGTTTGATCTCGTATTCAGTCGCGTCTTTGACGAACTTAAACGAATTAATATTTTTCAGTTCGACTTTGGTGCCGAGCGTATCCGACCCTGTGGGCCGAAGCGAAATATTGGGTTCGCACCGAAAACTCCCCTGCTCCATATTGCCATCGCACACATCGAGATAGACCAACACATCGCGAAGGGATTTCAAATAGGCGACCACTTCGTCAGCCGAATGCATGTCCGGTTCGGTCACAATTTCCAATAACGGCGTTCCGGCCCGATTCAAGTCCACATAACTATGGCTGTCTTCACCCGCATGAATATTTTTCCCCGCATCTTCTTCTAGATGGGCGCGCCGAATCCGCACGCGTTTCGAAGACCCGTTGACGTTCAGATCGATCCACCCCCATTCGCAAATGGGCTCTTCGTATTGGGAAATCTGGTACCCTTTGGGCAGGTCAGGATAGAAATAGTGTTTCCGCGCAAAAATATTCGTGGAACGAATCGAACAGTTCAAGGCGAGCCCTGTTCGAATCGCCATTTCTACGGCGCGTTTATTGATGACTGGAAGCGAGCCTGGCAATCCCAGGCAGACTGGGCAGGTGTGGGTGTTGGGCGGATGCCCAAATTCCGTCCTACACCCACAAAATATTTTGGTGTTCGTCCGAAGTTGGGCATGGACTTCGAGACCAATGACTGTTTCGAACGTCACGGTTGCGACGTCGGGTCGTCACGAGATGAATCACGAACAGGCCGCATCGCCTCTCGACCGGCCTCCACGGCGTCTTTGACGACTGAACCCGCTTCGGATATAAATTCGCGGCTTTTACCGACGACATCATCCCAGGTATCGGTGGCGCGATCCGATATATCCTTAAAGTCGTCTCCCGCGCGTCGAGCCGCTCGCAATAGCCCATCTCGCGACTCCTGTCCAGTTTGTGGAGCTAACAAAAATGCGGTGGCTGCCCCTAACAAAATGCCGCTTAAAAAGGCCAGCGCCACGCTTCCAGCGGATGCCCCAGAATTATTTTCTCCCATTGTCCTGCCCTCCTTCTTTATGAACCCGATCTTTAATTGTCGTCGCCGCAGCTTTCATGCCTGAAAAGACTCGCGCGAGACCGACGATGACTGCACTACTCTTGCCCCTCACGACCTCATGCACTTGATTGACCGTTTGCCCGACCTCACCAATGGCGTTCATTAGCACAGACGCCCGATCGACGCCTTCCTTAGCTTGCGTGGTCATGGCATGGACATTCTCGCTGGTGCCTTTCAACTCTTTGAGCAATCCCGGCAACTCACTATTCACCTGAGCCAAAAGCCGCTCGGACTGAGCCACCGTCCGCCGCAACTGAATCACGGTCGGCACAAGATATCCCACCAACACTAAAAAGGCTACGGCAATCACCACTGCGGCAAAGTCAACCATGCATTACCCTTTCGTTACCGGATTGTGGGCCGTTTCTTTCGCCAATTGGTCACCAGTTCATACGCACGCGCGACGCGTAAAACGGTTTCTTCTTCAAAGGGACGGCCCATAATTTGCAATCCTATAGGAAGCCCATGCTGGCTGAAGCCACATGGGATAGATATCGCCGGGATCCCGGCCAAACTTGCTGAGATAGTATACAGGTCTGACAAGTACATTTGTAAAGGATCTTCGATTTTCTCCCCCAATTGAAAGGCTGGGGTTGGCATGACCGGCGTCACCAGTACATCAACTTCTTCAAAGGCCTGATCAAAGTCCTGCTTGATGAGCGTTCGTACAGCTTGGGCCTTAGAATAATAGGCATCATAGTACCCGCTGCTCAACGCATAGGTTCCGAGCATGATCCGACGTTTAACTTCTGGACCAAACCCCTCTTGACGCGTGGTTCGATACATGTCTAACAAATCCTGACATTCTTTGGAACGCAGGCCAAATTTCACACCGTCATAGCGAGCCAGGTTCGAACTGGCCTCGGCAGTCGCCACAATGTAATACGTGGCCACGGCCACACCGGTATTGGGAAGAGACACGTCCTTGAGTTCCGCGCCCAACGCATTGAATACCTCAATGGCTTCCCGTACGGCCTCTTCAACTTCAGGGTCAAGGCCCTCAGCAAAAAATTCGCTTGGCACCCCGAGCTTAATTTTTTTGACATCTTTCTTTTTAAACGCGCGAGTGAAATCCGGGACGTCTACATCAGCAGAGGTGGAATCCATCGGATCACGACCCGCCATGACATTTAGCATCATCCCTGCATCATACACATCTTTCGTGATCGATCCAATTTGATCGAGGGACGAGGCAAAGGCAATTAGTCCATAACGGGACACGCGACCGTAGGTAGGCTTCAATCCCACAACTCCACAACAAGCTGCAGGCTGCCGGATCGATCCACCGGTATCCGTGCCGATAGCAGCCACACATTCATCAGCGGCTACAGCAGCAGCGGACCCTCCACTTGACCCACCGGGCACATGACTGAGTTTCCACGGATTTCGGCTTGGGCCAAATGCTGAGTATTCCGTGGACGATCCCATGCCAAATTCGTCCAAATTCGTTTTGCCAATCGCGAAAAATCGATGTTCACGAAACTTGGCAACAACCGATGCATCATACGGAGGTTGGAACTGGCCAAGAATCCTGGAACCGCATGTCGTGGGCAAATCAGAGGTACAAATATTGTCTTTAATCGCAATAGGCATCGCCATGAACGGCATAGTTTTTCGCCACGATTTCATCTCTTCATCGATGGCTTTGGCTTGGGTAAAAATTGTCTCCTTATCATTCACTGTCACATAGGCTTTGACTTTGGATTCCACCACGCTCAACCGCAAGTAAAACGCTCGCGCTATCTCAT
>JADFRB010000278.1 GCA_022561525.1 Nitrospinota bacterium | reverse complement strand
CGCTTGTTGAGTGCAACCCTCTTGGCCATGATCTTCCCCCTTGCTCCGGCACCTGCAGCGCCTCGGTGTCAGCTCAGGCGCGAGTAGTTCCGTTCAAGCTTCAACTGCCGATGGCGCGTGCGGTTCCGGCGGCAGCGGCCGCTCACCCCACTCTCCCTCTCTTCCCCCCCACTACTCCTCCATCTTCCGCAATCTGTCCCGCAGAGATGCGGCCAGTTCGAATTTCTCCTGTTCGACGGCCGTCCTCAGATCGACGCTGAGCTTCTCGCGCGGGCTCAGAGGCCGGCTCTCCTCCACTTCCTTCTCCCACTGGTTCAGAAATTTGAGCTCCGGCGACTCTTCCATGTATTCCAGCTCGCCATGCCCCTCGATTATCTGCTCCACCTCGGCAATGCCCGCGCGGAACTGGATGTCTTTGGGCGTGAGCAGCGTCGTACAGGGGATGGGAATGGCTCCCATCTTCATCAGGCCCAGGACCGCTTCCCACCATTCGGGGATTCCGATCCAGCAAAAAACACACCTAATTCCACCATTGGCCTGGTCATATCAAGAAAGTGGGGCACCCTAAATTTTCCAAAGGAATCGAGTAGCGAAAGCTCCCGCAATAATCTTAGAATTCAATCCTCCTTTCGGGTTATTTCCTTTTGTCCTCAACACCTTTTGGATTAAGGCCCTCCTGTTGCATTAGAAGAAGAGCAGGTGCTAGTATCCGCGTCTAATTCCTGCCAATCGAGGCGTGATCTCCGGTAGTCTGCTTAGGTAGGAAGACGAATACACGACCTAACATTCAAAAAAAATATGACTTGTGAACGTCATGTTCCACAGGGAGGCGTTTGATGTATAAAACCATCTACATTCCGGTCGACAATTCGGATCATTCCAATATGGCCGTCGAACTGGGTGTGAGTCTTGCGAAAGAGTTCGGTTCCAAAATAATTAGCAGTCATGTCTATGCCGCAAAAATGCATGACAAACGATTTAAGCAAATGGAGGCGGGGCTTCCGGAAGAATATCACGATGAAAAAGAACTGGACCGCCAACGGCAGATCCATGACTCGCTAATTACTCGTGGTCTCCAAATCATCACGGATTCTTATCTGGACTATGTTGATAAGAAGTGCTCGGAAGCCAACCTTCCCTTAGAACGGCGCTCCTTGGAAGGACGAAACTGGAAAGTTCTCGCCGAAGACATTAATACGAATGGATATGATCTCACAATCATGGGTGGTCTTGGTGTTGGGGCCGTCAAAGACTCTGTCATTGGGAGTAACACGGAACGGGTTCTGAGACGAGTTCGGAATTGCGACATGTTGATTATCAAGGATGTGAAGCCCATGAATGGTGGCAAGATCGTCGTAGCCGTTGATGGAAGCTCCCATTCCTTTGGAGGACTCAAAACCGGGCTGGCTCTTGGGAAGGCCCTCAATAAACCGGTTGAGGCAATTTCCGCTTTTGATCCCTATTTCCATTACGCGGCTTTTTACAGCATTTCTGGCGTCTTAAACGAAGAAGCTGGAAAAGTGTTTCGGTTTAAAGAACAAGAGAAACTTCACGAAGAAATCATCGATAGTGGATTAGCCAAGATTTATCAGTCTCACCTGGATATTTCCCGCGAGATTGCCCAAGAAGACGGCACAGATATTAAAACGACGCTATTAGACGGAAAAGCGTTCGAAAAACTGCTGCAGTACGTTCGTAAGGAACAGCCATGGCTTCTGATTGTTGGAAGAATCGGCGTGCACAGCGATGATGACATGGACATTGGCAGCAATACCGAAAACCTTCTCAGAGCAGCGTCTTGTAATATCCTCATTTCCAACCAGACATTTGTTCCGCCGATTGACACGCAAGCAGAATACACCATGGCCTGGACAGAGGAAGCGTTATTGCGGATGGAAAAGATTCCCGTCTTTGCACGGGGTGTTGCGAAGACAGCCATTCATCGGTTCGCCATTGAAAAGGGGCACACGATCATTAGCAATTCCGTGGTCGATGATGCGGTTGGGGATATCCTGCCCAAAGGAGCCATGGATGCCATGAAAGCTTTGGGTGGGCAGCTCGACGAAGCCGGGATCGACCGGAACAAGATGCAGGCCGATGATGCTGTGGCTACTGACATCATGGGATCGTCGTTAAGTGGGATGGTCAACCAAGTCCTCGAGGAAAAACCAGAAATCTCCCCAGCCATTAGCCCTAGCACTCAAGCCTATCTCGATCGTATGTCAAGACAATACTATGTCTGTAATGGGTGCGGGTATATTGGCAAAGGCGACGAACCAGTGAAATGCCCAGTGTGTGGCGGGGAGGGTAAAGATTTCAAGGCAGTCGATAAAAGTATTTTTGAGGCGGCTGCCAAAGTCGAAGGGGGCCTGGAAACCCAAATGGCCTATGATGATGTCCCTATGCAATGGACCAAAGATGCCAAGGAAGGCATTCGAGCCATCCCGGCAGGATTTCAACGCCGACGGACCAAAGCCAAAATTGAAAAAACAGCACGCAAGCTCGGTATGACAACCATTACGCTCCTCTACGCAGAGCCGATAATTAAAGAGGCTGCAGACGAAGACTATACCCCAATCTTTGCGAATAAAGAGGCAGAGCCTCAGGCTTCTGCAGGTTCGAATGGAGAAACAAAACCCATGGAAGACTCCTCTCCCTATACGTGGGATCCGGAAGCCCTCAAACGCATGGAACGTGCGCCAGTTGGGTTTATGCGAGATTGCACGAAAGCCTTAATCATCAAGCATGCTGAAAAAATTGGCACCACGATGATTACTCTTGAGGTCGCCAACGAAGGTATCGAGCAGGCCAAAAATACAATGGAAGAAGCGATGAAATCCGGAAACGTCAAGGATGTCATTGCTAAGCTCACTGGCGCCGGCACCAAGTAGGGAACCAGCTACTCATGGGTAAATCACTTCCTATCTTCAACTTCGACCAGCTTGGGGAAAAGTTTGGCTTTTTTAAAACCCAGGTTTCATCCTATTCAACCCCATCGGCTCCCAACGATGGGCGAACCGTCGATGACTTCAAGCCCTATCTCGTTGCATTAAACCTCACCAAACGCTGCAACCTAAAATGCGCTCACTGCTATCTTGATGCCACAACCAAGGCTGGCGGCGGGTCAGATGAACTCTCCACTGAAGAATGCTATCGTTTGATTGGTCAAATTGCCGAGGTCCAAAAGGGTTGCTTGTTGGTGATCACAGGTGGTGAGCCACTTGTTCGACCCGACATCCTCGATATTGCCCGTCATGCGGTTGGCTTAGGATTCATGGTGGTGTTTGGCACCAATGGCATGCTGATCAATGATCGCCTGGCCAAAGAACTCGTGGAAATCGGCGTCATGGGAATGGGTATTAGCATTGATTCCCTTGACCCGCAAAAACACGACACCTTCCGTGGCGTTCCCGGGGCGTGGGAAGGAGCCATCGCGGGTATCGAAGCGTGTAAGCGAAATGGCCTTCAATTCCAGGTACACTTCAGCGCGCAACCCATGAATTATCATGAGTTACCCGAGGTTATCGACTGGGCACATGAACTTGGTGCACGTGTCCTGAACGTTTTTTTCATGGTCTGTACGGGTCGCGGCGAAGAACTCACGGATATCACGCCGGAGCAATACGAAGAGGTCTTGAACACCTTGCTTGACTCCCAGGACAAATACCAGGACATGCTTGTGCGCGCCCGTTGCGCCCCACATTTCAAACGGCTAGCCTATGAAAGAGATCCCAACTCCCCGATCACCAAGGCTAAAGGATACATGGGGGGAGGATGTTTGGCAGGAACGAACTACGCTCGAATTACACCGAATGGCGA
>JADFRB010000277.1 GCA_022561525.1 Nitrospinota bacterium | reverse complement strand
AAAAACAGGGTTTTTACTATCGTAATAATAATGAATTACCCGAAAAGAGCCGCTTTTGCCTTGTCCTTCCCTGGCCATGCGTAGCTTCCTGACGCCGCCAGTTTTCGGAATAACCTCACCAGCTTCAGGGTCTCTGGCAATTGTATCAATCAAATCATCTTTTTCCACTTGGGACATGATTTGCTTAGATTTTTTGATAAATTGTCCTGTTTCAATAACTGTAATCATTGTTATCCTGAATATTTATATGGTACCCAATGGGATCCATATGGTCAAGAAAAAAGAGCCCATTGAGAACCAATTTTTATTGGTTCAAAAGCTCAAGGGAGGTTTTAACGAAGTTCCCGCAAGAACTGTATTCCATTCTTCAAGGATTTCGAATAAGCGGTTCGAACTTTTTCCTGTCGGGCGTGCAAATTTTTATCAATAAAAACAACATGTTATGTGTTAAGTTTCGAGGAGGATTGAATTGATGAAAACGTTGGGTTCCTGAAGAAGTTACTTGCTGTCTTTGTGACACCTGACACCAGGTTGTGTGGGGCGCATTCTTTTTGATCAGGAAACTCCGGTTCCTTTGTGCAAGCTAAGCAGAAACCAAATCCCCCTTAAATGGCTTCACCTTAATCTGTTTAGCGCGCTCATCAATGTGGGCCAAATCATACTGATGCTGGACCCGCATCCACCCATCAGCAGTCCCGTCAAAGGCTTTGGCTAGCCGGATGGCCATATCCATGGACAAATCCGACTGTTCATTAATCAGAGCACTTAATGCTGTGCGGGACACCCCAAGCACTTTGGCTGCTTCCGTAACACTCAAGCCAAACGGTTCTAAACAGGCCACCCGCACACCTAGACCGGGATGTGCTGGATTCTTCATTTTTGACTTCTTCATTGTTCAACCCTTTCTTAATGATAATCTTCAAAGTCGACATCCAAGGCATGGCCTTTCGTAAACCGGAAGGTAATGCGCCAGTTGGCTCGGACGGTAACACTCCACGTACCTTTCCGGTTGCCTTTCAGCTCATGTAGATTAAAGGAATGAAAGTCCCGGTCACCAATATGCTCGGCTGCATGTAACTGAGTGTCAGGATATATTTGATCCGTTCGACCATATCCCGTGGCAACCGACGGGAATCATCCTGTTCAACACAGCGTTTCAGTCTTCGATGTTTAAAGCTTTCAATTACGCTCATTCTGTACAGTGTCGCGCAACACGTATCAAGAAAAACAAGACGCTGGACGCTCTCCCGCTGCATCCCCTTCGGCCCTGGCGTCATTCAGGCATCGAGCTTTCTTGCACTAGTGAAACGTATCGGTGTTTCTTCACTCGCAAGAGGAGCGATCCTGCTCCTACTGCGCCTCCATGACCAAGGGGACTCCGCGCCCCTGTGGAACCCTCGACCAGCCCTGCGCGGATTGAGGGCATTGGGTGGGGATGATTGAGCCTGCTGGCTCAACGGCTTATCTACCAATGCGGAGATGGTAAGCATTCTAATGAGGAGTTCTGAAGAATTGTGTTCCATTACTTCAAGGATTTGGAACAACCGGCTCGAACTTTCTCTAGGATGGCGCGCAATAAAATCATTTAAAATCAATAGGTTGGTATTTTTATGCGAGCTAATCACTGGTCATGGATATCTCCGCTTTATCTTTCCCGTGGTTGACCTCATGTGGATGTGTAATCGCAACTAATTGTTTTTTTTCGTATTTCAGCCTAAAACAATTTATGGTCACAAAGGGATACCCGGTCAAATGGTATCCGACCCTCAATTTTTTGGGTCTTTCCGCACTATGAGGAATGGGCCTTTCGATTGATTGCGACAGAGAGAAAATCTCATTAGAATTCAGGGTTCCGTTTCACGATCTCTAGGGATCCTTCACACTCTCAATGGTTTGGTCACGACCAATTTGGTTTTAGAAAAAGCCCAGGAATGGGCCTGCGAAGAAGTTGGGGTCGGCCTAAGAAAACATGAAAAAAAATCTTGTCTCACATAATTAATTGAAGGGGGAAATAACGATGTCAGCAGAACCCGATATTATTTACACGAAAGTGGATGAAGCGCCGGAGCTGGCAAGTGCATCGTTTTTACCGATTATTCAAGCGTATGCCAAATCCGCCGGGGTGAACGTCGGCACGAAAGATATTTCGCTGGCGGGACGAATCATTGCGCAATTCCCGGATAAATTGAAGCCGGAACAGCGCCAACCCGATGATCTGGCGTTACTGGGCGAGATCGTCATGACGCCGGAATCCAATATCATCAAACTTCCGAATATTAGTGCATCCCTTCCCCAAATCAAAGGCGCCGTGGCCGAATTACAATCCCATGGCTATGCGATTCCCGACTATCCCGAAGATCCCAAGACAGATGAAGAAAAAGAAACCAAAGCTAAATTTGCTAAGGTCATGGGCAGTGCCGTGAATCCCGTGTTGAGGCAGGGGAACTCCGATCGACGGGCTGCGGCGTCGGTCAAACTATATGCCAAAAACAATCCTCACAAAATGGGCAAGTGGACGAAAGAGTCAAAAACGCATGTAGTGAATATGTCCGGTGGAGACTTCTTTGCCAACGAACAATCGGTCACCATTACCGAACAATCGGCGGGGAAGGGACGAATCGAATTTGTGGGCACGGATGGTAGCACTACCGTGTTGAAAGATACGCTCACGTTCGAAAAAGGTGATGTGGTTGATACCACGAAGATGAGCGCCAGCGCGTTACGTCAGTTTTTCAAGGACCAAATCGAAGATGCCAAGAAAGATCCTGACGTGGTGTTGTCGTTGCACCTAAAGGCCACCATGATGAAGGTCTCCGATCCCATCATGTTTGGTCATGCCGTGACCGTCTATTTTGAAGATGTGTTTAAGAAACATGAAAAGGTGTTTAACGAATTGGGCGTGAATGCGAATAATGGGCTGGGTGATGTGTACGCCAAAATTGGCAAATTGCCCTCTGCCCAACAAGACGAAATCAAAGCGGACATTCAATCGGCGTTAAAGAATGGGCCTGACCTCGCGATGGTGGATTCGGACAAAGGTATCACCAATCTTCATGTGCCGAGCGATATCATCATCGATGCGTCTATGGCCGCGTCGATTCGCGCCTCTGGGAAAATGTGGGGCCCGGATGGGAATGAGCATGACACCAAGGCCATGATCCCGGACCGCTGTTATGCCGGCATTTATCAAGCCGTTATCGCATTTTGTCAGGAGCATGGCGAATTCAATCCTGCCACCATGGGCAGTGTGCCCAATGTCGGGTTGATGGCCCAAAAAGCCGAAGAATACGGATCGCACGACAAGACATTTGAAGCCTCTGGCAAGGGAACTATCCGTATTATTGATGGTGCGGGCAAGGTGTTGCTTCAACAGGACGTAGAAAAAGGCGATATCTTCCGCGGATGCACGGTCAAGGATATTCCGATTCAAGATTGGGTGAAGCTGGCCGTGAATCGGGCACGAGCCTCCTCAACGCCAGTCATCTTCTGGTTGGATAAAACTAGGGCACACGACGCGCAGATCATTGAAAAACTGAATCGCTATTTAAAAGATCACGATACCAACGGTCTCGACATTCAGATCATGGCGCCGGTGGCTGCGATGAATCACTCACTCAAACGCGCCAAAGACGGTCAAGATACCATTTCCGCTACAGGAAATGTGCTTCGAGATTATCTCACCGACCTTTTCCCGATTTTGGAGTTGGGCACCAGTGCTAAAATGCTGTCCATCGTCCCACTCATTAATGGCGGTGGACTGTTTGAAACTGGAGCTGGTGGATCGGCGCCTAAACATGTGCAGCAGTTTCTGAAAGAAGGGCATT
>JADFRB010000276.1 GCA_022561525.1 Nitrospinota bacterium | reverse complement strand
CTATCAATTCCTTGGAAAGTGCGTTAGTAACTGAGATTCCAACACCATGCAGGCCGCCAGACACTTGATAGGTTTTTTTATCAAATTTTCCGCCAGCATGCAACGTCGTCATAATAATTTCCAATGCCGACTTTTTATATTTCTTGTGCTGGTCGACAGGAATCCCACGCCCATTGTCGGTGATGCGAATGCCATCCCGACTTTTATCGAGTTCCACAGTGATCGTCGTGGCATACCCATTAATCACCTCGTCAATCCCGTTATCCAAAATTTCCCACACGAGACGATGCAGCCCCGTCTTTTCCGTACCCCCAATCTACATCGCGGGCCGTTTCCGTACCGGCTCAATGCCTTCTAAAACAACAATGTCACTCGCGTCATATTTTTTGGCCATAGGGCTTCCTTGATTGTCTTTTGAATCGGGAGAGTAGATTATTTCTTAACTTTTATTGCCTCAATTTTCAAGGGCGAAAGATGTTCGGCTAAAGCGGCCTCCAAGAGTCGATTGTCAGTTGCGGCAAATTGCAATGGTTCCTGGATACCTTTTTGGAGGCTCATTGCAGAAGCCAGGTGAATCGCATCCATTGCCCGCAGGGGATGTCGTTCAAGAAGGACCCTAGCTAATGCAAGAACCTCCCCAATGAGTTCGATTCGGGTAAATGTGGTCCAGTGCTCCTCGAATTGCTGGCTTAGTTTTGTATATTGTTTGGCAGAGACGTACCCCTCCCGCTTTCTTCGATTGAATCCAGAATAAATCTCGGCATAGGCGATCGCGGCGGTTGCTGGGGGAAAATGGTCTTGAGCAAGGCGTAGAGCCTGCTCGCTTCCTTTTTCCAGGACAAAAATTTTAATGAGGGCACTCGTGTCGAAATAAATCACTGGCGATCGTCGAGAATAGCTTTAGAAACGGGAGGCCCGGAAATTTTTATCGGTTTCGGCTTTTTATGGGTACGTCGAGTGGGAAGGGTGACGAGGCCAAGGGCAGACAACCGAGCGAGGCGAGCCTCGATCGAAACAGCTTGGTCGGCGGTTTTGATGGGCTGAAGGAGCGCAATAGGTTTGCCACGTTCCGTGACGACCACTTCTTCGCCCTGCTTGGTTCGTTGCAGATAGTAGGTCAGTCGATTTTTTAATTCTTTAATGCCAACGGCGCTCATGACATAACCTCATGGTAGCTATGGTAGCTACTTGATCTCTCCTGTCAAGTCCGTCCCGGTTGTCATTTCTCCTTCCACTCGAAATGACCGCGGGGAACTCCTGCTTGCACATCTCGAACAGGCTTCTCACCTTGCCACTCCCCTCCGGTTGTCATTTCGACCCGTGGGAGAAATCTCACCGTTCCTCCCACGCTGAAGGAAACATTCCACCCCCTCGTTACGATCGCTAATCTCGGACCGACTCCTAGGTCAGCGCCCCACTACAGGAAGAACCAGCACCAGCAGTACAACCGAAGCAGTGTTGGGCCATAATGATCGGGCGATGCGCCAGGGATTGATGGTCAAACTCATGAATCGTCTGAGGCATTCCGTCGGATAAGGGGATGTCCAACATTTGATGAAAATCGCAATCGTACAAACGCCCATCCCATCCAACACTCAATAACGTTCGGCACATCACCGTTTCCGTGGAGGCAGGATTGAAGCTATTGATGAGTAAGGTCATGTATTCATCAAGTTGGCCGGTGGTTCTCAGGTCATCGAGAAACCGGCTAATCGGCATGTTCGTGATTGTAAACAATTGATTAAACTCAATGCCAAACCGGGTGCGCAGCTCGTGCTTAAAGTCGATTTCCAATTCACTCTGGTCAGGGGGAAGCTTGGGCCCCAACGGGTTATACACCAAGTTCAGGATTAAGCCTGTTCCTTCCTTGCCATATCCCAATTGGTTGAGCTGTTGTAAAGCCGTCATGCTCCGAGCAAACACACCTTTCCCACGTTGTTGATCCACATTGGCCTCCGAGTAGCACGGCAAGGAGGCCACAATTTCGACTTGATGCTCGGCTAAAAATTGTGGAATGTGTGACTTCCCTTTCACAAAAAATACGGTGAGGTTGCAACGATCGATCACCTTGTGTCCCAGAGCCCGACATTCAGCCACCAAATATTCAAAGTGTGGATTCATCTCAGGCGCACCCCCAGTGATATCGATTGTCGTAATGCCAGGATTCTGCCGGATCACGGCGAGGACGGCTTCAATGGTTTCGCGAGTCATGTTTTCCGTTCGAGTGGGCCCCGCGTCTACATGACAATGCGAGCAAGTTTGGTTGCACAACTTTCCAATATTAACCTGGAGCGTATGAATGCCCTTTGCTTCTAACGGCTGAATTCCGTGGTCCGCCAATGTTTGGCGGAACGATATGTGAGTATTGGCAAGGGTGGAGATTGGAGTGTCGGAAAGAGTCGGAAGAGTTTTCATGAATGAGGTATCCGAGTATGAATTCCCATCTCTATGAGACCTGGCCTCATAGTTGAGATTAACAACATCCGCCGGTTGGCTCGCAAATGACGGCGTCATGTGCCCCAGGTTGGGTCGCACGATTGATCACCCCAAAGTAAGGCCGATAGGCATCATGTTGTAGAACACGATGCGTTTTGGAACAAATTTCTGCGGGAATACCGCATTGGAAGGTGTGCCCATCATCGTCCCGTGCTTCGATAAATGGCCCTGTGAGCATCGCGAAGTAACCGTCCCACACACAAGTGATGTCTTCCGGAAGGACTTCCGTCCATTGCGCATCGGAACGCGTGAATCCCATAGCTGTTTCAGACAATACGAACAACCCCTGGTAGAATGGTGATTGAAGGAGGGCGGCGGTTTCCCTATCGATCGGTTCGGGAATCCCCCGCTTAAAGGCATGGCCCAGTTCATCCGTCACTTGGCTAAAAGGCCCTTTCAATGTCGCAAAGGCACTGGTTGTGGCTGGAGGATTGGTGAGCTTGTATCCTGTCAGGGTAATCGAGAGGAAATGAATCCCGTCGATCACACGCCACGGGATGAGGTTTACTTGATGAATGCCCAAAAACCCTGCTTTGCGAAGCCCATTCCAATATTCATGGAGTGGCAGGGCGCCTGACAGGCAGTCCCCCCATTTTTCTTTGTCGTGAATCATGTAGTTGGGAACGTTTTGATCCGCAACAATATCCGAAATCGAAAACCGACCTCCTCGACGGAGAATGCGAAACATTTCTTGGAAGACCTTGGGTTTATCCGGAGACAAATTGATGACGCAGTTGGAGACAATCAAATCCACGTCTTCGTCTTCCACAGGCATGGCTTCAGCTCGCCCTTTTCGAAAATCGACATTCGTTTCCGAATAGCCGAGATTTGTCGCGACGGTGGGAGCATGGGTTCGAGCAAAGGCCAGCATTTCATCTGTCATGTCGATGCCGATGACTCGTCCCGTTGGCCCGACTCGACGCGAGGCTTCGAAGCAATCAATCCCACCACCCGATCCAATATCCAAGACGGTTTCCCCAGGCTGGACCGTGGTCAACCCCACGGGCGTCCCACAGCCATAGGACACCTTCAGGACAGGTTCCGGGATGAATGTGCGCAAGTCCTCATGGTCATAGCCTGTCGGACAACACATTTCTTCCCCATTGGTCACTGCCCGGGCATACCGTTCACTTACAGCTTGGGTAATCACATCGGATTCCATAAATACTCCTATTCAATTATTCGAGACATACCTGATCATTTGGGTATAAACAAAGGGACTTCGGTTCGTCAATTTTGTTTCAGAAACACCGTGTGCCTAGGAGCCTGTCCCAGATTAGACGAATCTACTGCGGGGGTGCTGGATTTGTGCAGATCTTCCGATCCTTTTCGTTGAATATTGAA
>JADFRB010000275.1:1057-3849 GCA_022561525.1 Nitrospinota bacterium | reverse complement strand
TGCGCTCATATTCGTGCCGATTAAAACCCATGGTCTCTCGAATTCCTGACAAGGCGTCTTGAAGATACGCACTCAAGTCCGCGGTATTTTTTCGGATCACATGATAGTACCCGTGCACTCGCCGTGAGAACGTGATGCCTGAGATGGCCAAAATTGGAATCGGAATCAAAGCCAATAGCGCCAGCTTCCAATTCAGTACAAACAGGAGAATCGTCACGCCTACGAGTGTGAGTGACGCCGTCAACATCCCCTCCAAGCCATCGATAAAAATCCGCTCGACATGTTCCGTATCACTCATCACCCGAGACATGATTTCACCGGTTGAGCGGTTTTCATAGAAACTGATCGACAAGCGTTGCAGCGCATGAAACACTTGTTGACGCAGATCAAAAATTACCCGCTGCTCCAGAATATTATTAAAACGGATCCGAAAGGAGTTGAGAATATTTTTGAATCCATAGGCCCCAAACAACCCGCCCAGTACCCAGGGGAGCAAGTCGGTTCGCCCGGCTTGGATGACATCATCGATAATAACTTTAATCAGCCACGGCGGGAGAAGATCGAAAATCGTGGTGAGTGTCGCAAAGGACAACGTGGTCAACACCAGACGACGGTGAGGACGTAGATAGCCAAGAATTCGGAAAAGAGAATTCACAAAGAGTTACACAATCTACAAAGGGAAACTGTGGTCAGGTAGGATGCCGCTATATCACGGCAGCGGACTCTTCCTTCCAATACGAGTCAAACTCTTTCAACTGAGTCAGCGTCGAGAGATCAGTCATTCGATCAAGAAACATCTTGCCCAGCAAATGGTCCATTTCATGCTGGATGCACACGCCATAGAGCCCGGTCGCTTCAAAATCCAAGACCTGGCCATACCGGTCGAGCGCTTCGACGCGAATCGCGGAAGGTCGAGTCACTTTCCCCCGCAACCCATCAACACTCAAACACCCTTCCCACATCTCCACTTGCTCTGGCCCGTAAAAAACAATTTTGGGATTAATCAGCACGGTGTTGGGAAAGCCGGAATCTTCCTCACAGCCCATCACCACGAGTTGTTCCGACCGTGAAACTTGAGGAGCGGCTAATCCAATCCCATCATTTTCACCCATGGTCTCAAACATATCATCAATCAATTGTTGAAACGCCGAAGTTGCAATCACCTCCTGGACAACCGGGCTCGCAATCTTTCGCAAGACCGGGTTGCCTAACTTGGCAATGGGTAAAACCGCCATATGTATTTATCCCCTCATCGAACGCAGCATGAGCAACAGAAAACCAGGCCCCTTATGAAACCGGTTTCTCTGAAGGCGCCTCGGGCGGACTCTGCCGTTTCTTCAAAGCAGCCTCCCACCATTCCGTCCACTCAAGCGCCCATTGTTTTCGCTGTTCTTGTGTTGACCCTTGCCAATCATGTGGCTTCCCGGCAAACCGCGTGAGCCGCCAAAATGAGTCTAAAGCCGTCGCCGCCACATATCGTTCAGGATCGCCTAGTAATTGAATCAAGAGTGGCGGAATTTCCACATCTCGCACATAGCGTGATAAAAACGCGACAGCCCGACGCATGGTGTCACTGTCGTCATCCACAATAGATTTCATGGCCGAAATAGACTGAATGGGGTCGAGCTGCACGGCCACACGGAGTCCCCGTTCACGCACTCGCGTAACCTCATTGAGATCCATTGCCGATTCCAACAGGTCCGGCACAGCCCTCGCGTCTTTAATCATCGATAGGGTCAGGATCGCATTATATCGAAGACGCGTCCCTGGCAGTTTGAGCGCTTTGACCAACACAGGTACTACAGGTTTTCCGAGATGCACAAATTCTCCCATAATGTACAGTTCCTGTTGTCCTTCCAGAAGGGGTAAGAGACCCTCGGCACGCTTCAACTCTTTTTCGGACAACACCTCAGGCGCCGGTGTGGCTTCCTGGATATCGGGAAATTCGGCTTCAGGAGGGGCCTCATAAGCTTGAACGAGAATGATGTGGCCAACCAACGAATCTTGCCACGCCCCAACCCCCTGGGGTACGGCAAAAAAGATTCCTAACACGCAACTAGCCAATAACCCTAACGACTTTTTCATCATCACACGTTTTCTCACACGGTCCCCCACACTCATAAACATTCTCCAACCTTCCCTTCCTTCAGTCTAGTGGGTTCCCCGCAAACGGGTCAAGAAAACGAGAAGCAGCCCCTAATGGGACTGTAAAAATTTTAAAATTTTCATAATGCCGTCACATGTAACTCATCTCATGAACATTCAAGAGCAACAGGGAATGTTCAAAAAGGTGCGCTCAAGGCCGCAGGCCCTTTGACGCGCGGAGCGTACTCATAGTACGTGAGCACGACAAAGGGCCAACCAGCCTTCGCCAAGGCTACGGCAGGCAGGAGGGAACGCCGCTGGCTTGTCAGCCGTAGCCTTGGCGAAGGCTGGCGGCATTTTTCAACATCCCCTAATGGACTTTCAACTCCGTCCAGGCACGATCATAGTATCGGGTGGCTTCCCCGGCATCGACCATCCATTCCATACGAACAATGACTTCTGGTAATAGGATCAGGCCTGCGTTATAGCAATCATTTGGTCAGTTCAAGGACGAGTGGACCATGGCCAGAAAACCAAGACTTCATGTACCTGGAGGGGTCTATCATATGATTCTTCGTGGTAACGGGGGGCAGGATATTTTCTTCGAGGACGAGAACCGGTATCACGTGTATGGGTTGCTCCACCAGGGAGGAGAGCGCTCTCGCCATCGACTCCTTGGTTTCTGCTGCATGACCAACCACCGACAT
>JADFRB010000275.1:0-1047 GCA_022561525.1 Nitrospinota bacterium | reverse complement strand
TAGCCCTTGCACACGACCTGGGCCATACACCATTTGGCCATTCAGGTGAAGGAAACACCGTTGAGCCAGATTATGCACAATCTGTCATTCCGCTACACCCGGTGGAACAACCACAAACACACATGCGGAGTGGCCACGTGTTTCAAGGGCGCTATCACGCCATTCTCGTGGAGGCCGACCAGGATCTGGTGGCGGTGGTGCGGTAGATTCATCTCAATCCGGTACGCGCCGGCTTCGTGCCAGATCCAGCGGACTATCCGTGGAGCAGTCATCGAGCGTACATGGGCCAGGAGGAGCTCCCGTGGCTCTGTACGGACTGAGTTTTAAGCTATTTTGGCAAACGCGTACCCACCAGGGTACGCAGCCGTTGTGCAAGCAGGAAAGGCCGAGGGTAGCACGAGTTTCAGAAGGGGAGCGAGGATGGGCGTGGGCTGGCGGATGATCGCTGTCTCGACCACGTAGCCGCCCGGAAAAACAGGCCGCAGCCAGAGGTCATGCTGGCGGCCATCATCCGCTGCATCTGTGACGAGTATGGTGTCCGGAAAGATGATCTGCGTGGACCAGCACGAACTCGAGTCCTCTCAAACGTGCGCGGAGATGATTGGCTGGTTCGCTCGACATTTCGGGACGGTAGCAATGAAGGATGTGGCAACCTATTGTCATCGTGAGGCCTCCACCTTGAGTCGTCAGATTGGCAAGATAGATGCAGACGTGAGAGGGAATGATGGGCTCACCACTCAGCACCTACCGTTGGCGCGCCAGTCCTCGACCCTACTGATGAGGGAGCGCTGGTCATTCCTGACTGCTGTGGTTCGTGGTAGACGCGTGCGTCGAAGCGTTCGAGAGTAGCTCCAGGTGAGCACCAGTGCTCTACTCTACCCATTACTTTCGTCAGGGATTGATTCAGGGCCCCTGCAAAATTTCCAGTTCTCTAAAGAGATTCTTACTGAAAGAAACAGGTGAGGATAAATTTACGGTCCCTCGGTCACAATTCCATTCCCTGGGCAGGCAAGGGTTTTACTCTCACTAAGGTGAATTCCAACAGAA
>JADFRB010000274.1 GCA_022561525.1 Nitrospinota bacterium | reverse complement strand
TTAATCAAAATCAAAATTCATTTAAAGTTTTATTGTACCTTTCTGTTCATGCAGCAATCTCAGACTGACATTACGCCAGAGGTGATTCAACGGCATGGGCTGTCGGAGGAGGAGTATCAGCAGATCCTCACGCACCTTGGGCGTGCGCCTAACCTCACTGAGCTTGGGGTGTTTTCGGTGATGTGGAGCGAGCATTGTTCGTATAAAAGTTCGCGGGTTCATTTGAAGCGCTTTCCTACGGAAGGGGAGCGGGTGATTCAGGGGCCAGGGGAAAATGCTGGGGCGGTGGATATCGGGGATGGGCTCTGTGCTGTGTTTAAAATGGAGTCCCATAATCACCCTTCGTTTATCGAGCCTTTTCAGGGGGCGGCGACGGGGGTGGGCGGGATTTTGCGCGATATCTTTACGATGGGTGCCCGGCCCATTGCACTTCTTGATTCTCTCCGATTTGGCGAATTGGACCGGCCAAAGAACCGGCATTTGCTTAAGGGAGTGGTTTCCGGAATTTCCTGGTACGGGAATTGTATCGGTGTGCCAACGGTCGGCGGGGAAATTGTCTTTAACGACATTTATGCTAAGAATCCTTTAGTGAATGTCTTTTGTCTCGGCATTGTGAAAACCGATCAATTGCTGCGTGGGGCGGCTGAAGGGGTCGGGAATCCGGTGTTGTACATTGGGGCAAAGACCGGGCGAGATGGCATTCATGGCGCGACCATGGCCTCTGACAGCTTTGACGATGCCTCAGAGAAAAAACGGCCAAACGTTCAAGTTGGCGATCCCTTTCTGGAAAAATTACTGTTGGAAGCATGTTTGGAATTCTTAGAGGAAGACCTCCTTGCCGGCATTCAGGATATGGGCGCAGCTGGCCTGACAAGTTCATCATGTGAAATGGCCTCACGGGCTGGGACAGGGATTGAGTTGGAGTTGGCTGATGTCCCGCGTCGTGAGCCCAACATGACGCCCTATGAGCTGATGCTCTCGGAATCACAGGAACGCATGCTGCTCGTGGCCAAGGCTGGCAAAGAGGATCAAGTGATTGCTATTTGTAAAAAGTGGGGGATCGATGCGGCGGTGGTCGGCAAAGTCACCAGCGATGGGTTTGTACGCATTAAAGAACACGGAAATGTGGTGGCTGAAATTCCTGCCAAGGCATTGACCGATGAAAGCCCAAAGTATGAACGGCCGCTGAAGCCGCCTGAATATCAGGACATCTTGCAGTCTTTTACTTGTGACAATCTGCCTGATGTGAAAAATGCCACCGAGGTATTGTTGTCGTTATTAGAGTCGCCGACGATTGCGAGCAAAGCATGGGTCTATAGGCAATACGACCATATGGTGGGCATCAATACTATCGTGCGGCCAGGGTCTGATGCCGCGGTGGTGCGTATCAAGGGGACCCACAAGGCTTTGGCCATGACCACCGATGGCAATAGTCGCTACTGCCTTTTGAACCCTTATATGGGTGCCACGCTGGCCGTAGCTGAAGCAGCCCGCAATTTGGTGTGCTCCGGGGCTCAACCCATTGGCGTGACGGATTGCCTCAACTTTGGCAATCCCGAACGGCAGGATATCATGTGGCAGTTTGTTCTGGCGATTGAAGGCATTGCCGATGCCTGCCGGGCGTTTAATATTCCGGTGGTGAGTGGCAACGTGAGCCTCTACAACGAGACCAATGGCCTGTCGATTTATCCCACGCCGATTATAGGGATGGTGGGGCTCATTGAGCCGGCTGACAAGGTCACCACCCAATGGTTTAAGAACTCTGGCGACCATATTATTGTGCTCGGCGAAACCAAAGAAGATTTAGGTGGAACCGAATACCTGAAAGTCGTACATTATCGGGAGCAGGGAAGCCCTCCCTGGCTCACTTTAGAGACTGAAAAGGCACTTCATGATTGCTTGTTGCACATGATTCAGCAAGGGTGGATTCAGTCGGCGCATGATTGTTCAGACGGTGGCTTGGCTGTAACGATCGCCGAATGTTGCTTCTCTCCTCAGGTAACTGAAGGCAAGGCATTGGGCGCCAATATCCACCTTAAGACTGAGGGGCTAAGAATGGATGCTTTGCTCTTTGGAGAAAGCCCATCTCGTGTGGTACTTTCTGTGTTGCCGGAATATGCGGATCGGGTCGTAGGCCTGGCCAAAGAACGTGATGTGCCTGCTGCTATCATTGGAGAAGTAGGCGGGGAACACCTCGTCATTGAGGTTGCCGGTCATTCCTCAACGTCTGGATGTCAAATCAACGCGGCTGTTTCTCAGTTATTCGAACGTTGGAATACCAGCTTGGAACGCAAGCTTCACGACTAAACCTAAAGTTAACTTAAAGTTGAACTTGAATATTACGCTCTTATGAAAAATCCTTCTCACTCCACCAATCCTTTTTCGTTTGAAACGCTTTCATCTGATCTCATCATGCCGGATAAGTTCCATGATGAATGTGCAGTCTTCGGGATTTACGGGCATAAGGAAGCCGCCAATCTCACCTACCTGGGCTTGTATGCGCTTCAACATCGGGGCCAGGAAAGTTCCGGTATTGTGTCTTCGGATGGAGACAATTTTAACGTAGAAAAAGGCATGGGCCTGGTGGCGGATATTTTCACAAAAAAAGAAATTCGCCGTCTGCGTGGGGACAAAGCCATTGGGCACAACCGCTACTCGACCGCAGGAAATAGCAACCTTCGCAATGTTCAACCGGTCACCGTCAACTTTGCCTTTGGCAATTTGGCGGTGGCCCATAATGGCAATCTCACCAATGCCGAAATGCTTCGTAGCGAACTCGAAGCCTACGGGGCAATTTTTCAATCAGACTCGGATACTGAAGTCATTGTCCATCTCATCGCACACTCCAAAGGTGAGACATTCTTCAACCGATTGGTAGAGGCGTTAAGTCTTGTTCGGGGCGCGTATTCGCTCACCTTGTTGACGGACCATGAATTGATTGCCGTGCGAGATCCGTATGGCTTCCGCCCATTGTGCTTGGGTCGCTATAAAGGTGCCTGGACTGTGGCCTCGGAAACGTGCGCATTTGATCTGATTGGCGCGGAGTTTGTCCGCGAAATCGAACCCGGCGAGATAATCGTGGTGAATGACAAGGGGTTCACCTCTCATCATCCCTTTCTTATGCCTGAAACCCCAGCCAAATGTGTGTTCGAATATGTATATTTTTCGAGGCCCGATTCGAAAATCTTTGGCAATTACGCGGTGTATCCCGTGCGGAAAGCCTTGGGCAGGCAGTTATCAAAGGAAGCCTACGTACCAGCCGATATGGTGATTCCCGTGCCAGACTCTGGCCTACCCGCAGCCTTGGGCTATGCCGAAGGGTCGGGAATCCCTTTTGAAATTGGATTAACCCGCAATCATTATGTGGGACGGACATTTATTGAGCCTGAGCAATCGATTCGCCACTTTGGTGTGAAACTGAAACTGAATGCGGTACCAGATGTGTTAGAGGGGAAACGGGTGGTTGTGGTTGACGACTCGATCGTACGGGGGACGACCAGTCGAAAAATCGTTAAAATGTTGCGAAATGCCGGGGCAAAGGAAGTCCACATGCGCATTAGTTCGCCACCTACCATTGCGCCGTGTTTTTATGGGATTGACACGCCCACACAAAAAGAACTCATTGGTTCGAGCCATACGATCGAAGAAATCCGTAAATACATCACCGCCGACAGTTTGGCCTACTTGAGCTTAGAGGGCATGCTCAACGCCGTCCCAGGCCGCAACGATCATTACTGCCACGCTTGCTTCACCGACACATACCCCATTCCCTTCACTAAAGCCGAAGAACTCCAGCTTGGACTGTTCGACGGGAACACGTCTACCCGTTAGCATTACCAAAAATTTTTGTT
>JADFRB010000273.1 GCA_022561525.1 Nitrospinota bacterium | reverse complement strand
GGGGCTCGGTACTTGCTCGATCATTTGTTAGCCAAATCTGGAATTGCCAGTCGGGTGGTGCGTGGATATGAGTCTCTATGTTCCTCTCAACTTGGACTGGGGCGTGCGATTGTGGAAGGTAAGGCCGATGTGGGTATTGGCTCGCAAGCGGTTGGGCATTTTTATGATCTTGATTTTATTCCACTACAAGAGGAACGATATGATTTGGTGATTCCCACCAAGTATTTCCACTCGCATCCTGGCATGAAGATGTTTTTAGATACGCTGGTCACACGCGGATTCCGGCAAGAAATTGAAGCCCTGGGCGGCTATGACACCAAAGAGATTGGTAAAATCATTGAATAGCGCAATGTCCCAAACAAGAAATTCCTAACTCATCTCTTCTTCTGTTTTCCCACATCAAACTTTCCCTCCGAACTACCTACAGTGGTGGATATTGAATGCCAAAAACCCTGCCGTTGGTTAAGTAATTTTAATAGTAAAGTAAACTTGCTAACTATTCATTTAAACATTACAATATTATTTTAATATTGACGCTAAATCCTTAGCTATAAATAATCATGAAGTGCGAATGGAAGGGAGTCTGCGGGCGAATATTTCTGGGGAGTGGATTGATATTTACTTTGGGAATAGCACTCGATCCAACGGATGGGTTGGCTAATCAGGGATTTAATACATCCTCCAGTTTCCACCAATTCACTCATGGCGTTGTTGATCGAGTACCGTTTCATCAACAAATCCAGTTTCAGAGGCAGCTGATGCTGCATTCATTCGAAGGAAGGAATGGAAATGGAATCGCTATCTGAAAAATTCCTTAAACCTTCCGGAATGGATTGACCTTGGACTTGAACATCGAACTCGCTTTGAGGCGTATGACCATCCGTGGCGATCCATCCAGCCATTAGGACGTACGGACCCTCAGATTCAACAACGGACCCGCGTGCGGTTTGGGTTGAATGGGGGAGGCATTAAATTTCTTTTTGAAGGGCAGGATTCACGGGTGCATCTCGATGGTTCTGGAGACTTTGTCTCCACGGCCATCAGGAACGAGATGGACATTCCGCAGGTTTTGGTATCCGTGATGGCGAAGAATGTGTTGGGAACCGGCCTTCGCATGGACCTGCACTTCGGTTGGCTTACGATGGATTTCGGTCGCCGCCGGTTCATCGCCCGGAATGATTTTCGCAACAGCACGAATGCGTTCGATGGAGTGCATGGGCAACTGGCTAAAGACAAGGTCTGGCGCGTTCGCCTGTTTCTAGTCGAACCGGTGTTGCGAGACGATGTGCAACTCGACGAACAGTCCGCACGCAGTGTGTTCTGGGGGACATATGTTGAAACGAATCACGTGCCGTGGTTGCGACTCAATGTCTATTATTTTGGTTTGAATGATCAACGAAGTGCGGTTGTCAGCATGCAAAGAACCTTTTCCACGTTTGGAATGCGTGCTTATGAAAAACCCCAAAAAGGTCAAATAGACTATGAAATCGAGAGCGTGTGGCAGATTGGGAAAAGAGGCAAGACCGACCACTTCGCGAACTTTCAACATTTTGATCTTGGCTATTCATTCGATCTTCCCTGGTCGCCACGATTGTTGATTTATTACGACTATGCCAGTGGGGACCGGAATGCAAGCGACAGCCAGGACTCGGCTTTTGATACGCTTTTTGGCTTTCGGCGCGAGTATAACCCCATAGGCAATTTCGGCCCGTTTTTTCGAACGAATATCAGTTCACCGGGATGGCGGGTGGTTGTGGTTCCGTGCAAGGGTTGGAGCGTGCAATTCAATCATCGGGTTTGGTATCTCGCCACCTCCCGTGGCGGTTTTGGTACGAGTGGCCTTCGTGACGCCACTGGCGGATCGGGAAATTTCATCGGGCATGATGTGGAACTGCGAGCCCAGTGGAAAATCAATGACAACCTGGAATTCGATGCCGGCTATGACCATTGGTTTAAGGGCAGTTATTTCGATCGACTTCCTGCAAGCGCGGGATTGCCGCCAGGAGGAAACAAAGATTCTGACTACTTCTACATCCTCACAAAGTTCAGAATTTAAAAATTGTTTTTTCGGTTTTTTTTTAGGTACGGCAGGGAAAGGGAAGAGATTAGAATTCCCCTCCTTTGTAAGGAGGGGCAAGGGGAGGTAGAAGCGAACTTGCGGGATCTATCTGGGAAATAGTCGCAAAGTGTACGATTCTACCCACCTTTTTCCCAGGCCTTCGCCAAAGCGCTCCGGCGGGCCGGCAGGCCCCTTACAAAGGGGAGGGGAGTATCGGGAAACATAAGAAAGCGTGGGGTTACACACCAAAGTTTCTGAAGATTTTTTAAAATATTCAGGAAATGTTAGTGAAGAAGTCTTTGATGTTGGGAATGGCTACGAGCAGGGGAACAATACATGATTACTAGAATTCATATTTTTGCCTTCATATTCTTGTTCAATATTTTTCAGGCCTCAGCGTCAGCGGAAGAGGTACGTGTCGCTGTCGCAACCAATTTTTTGGCGACTCTGCATGAAATTGTTGTCAATTTTGATCGAGACACAGGGCACACCGCCGTTATCAGCTCAGGGTCCAGTGGAAGACTGTATGCACAAATTAGGAATGGCGCTCCATTCGATGTGTTCTTATCTGCCGATGTTACGCGTCCAAGGTTGATGGAAGAGGAAGGGCTTGCGGTTGAAGGCAGTCGGTTTACTTACGCGGTGGGACGATTGACGTTGTGGAGTCCTGATTCCAACCTGGTCACGGGGGAGGGAAAACTCGTGCTATCGAATGGCAGCTTTACCCATCTGGCCATTGCCAATCCCAAGACTGCGCCGTATGGTGCCGCTGCCAAAACCACGCTACAAGCATTAGGACTTTGGAATCCCATGAAGAGTCGAATTGTCCGAGGCGAAAATATTGGGCAGACTTTCCAATTTGTGTTCTCCCAAAATGCCCAACTGGGGTTTGTCGCCCTGTCCCAAGTGTTAGATCCAAAAATCAATGGGGCGGGGAGTCGTTGGGATGTGCCGGTGAATCTGCATGCTCCGCTGCGCCAACAAGCCGTGCTCCTTGTCAGAGGTCAACACAACCAAGCCGCCAAGGCTTTTTTAGCCTTTGTCAAAGGAACAAAGGCTCGCAAAATTATTGAACGGTTCGGATATGGGTTTGAATAAATTCGCAATCAGCAGTTGAAATTGTTCGCGGCTATTAAGGACTCCCCCTCACCCTATCCCTCTCCCCCTTCAAAGGGGCGAGGGGAGGAAATTCCCTGTGGGTAGGCGGATATGGGAGTGGCTGTTATGAAAACTGTTCAACATTATTTGGCCTTTAGAATATTTATAGGCTCGCCCTATGCCCTGGATTCTCCCTCGCCCCTGAGGGGAGAGGGTTGGGGTGAGGGGTTGTCTTTTAAGCCCTGCGCCGGAGAAAAGAGAGAAATCTCCCACTGCGAAATTCTCGATAAGGAAAAACCAGGAGAAACAAGATGAGCATACCCGAAATGGATTGGGATCCCTTGTGGTTAACCATGCAACTCGCAGCGGTGACAGTCGGCGTGTTGTTGGTTGTCGGCACACCACTGGCATGGTGGCTAGCCTTCACCAAGTCGCGGTTGAGAACCTTGGTCGAAGCCGTGGTGGCGTTACCCATTGTTCTTCCCCCGACCGTTTTGGGATTTTACCTTCTGATTGCACTCGGACCACTGGGCTGGATTGGTGGGCCATGGATGGAACTCACTGGATCACCGCTCTCCTTTACCTTTACTGGGCTGGTTATCGCCTCGACGTTCTATTCGCTTCCCTTCGTCGTTCAACCCCTGCATGGGGCTTTCGAAGCGGTTGGGAAAAATCCGCTGGAAGCAGCCTGGGCGCT
>JADFRB010000272.1 GCA_022561525.1 Nitrospinota bacterium | reverse complement strand
CCCACCTAGCCCACGCCTTCGCCAAAGCGCTCCGGCGCGCCGGCAGGTCCCCTTACAAAGGGGAGGGATGATCAGGGTGAAGCCTCAAGAAAGCCTGGCCACTTTTCCCACGGTAGAAAAACCCACCACCCTCGTCTCCAGCGAGCCTTTCAGGAAATTACTCGCCCAAATTTACCCACTCACTTGGGAGAAGACCCCAAAAACATCCTGCTTGCTGTGTCATCGAGAAGGACTTTCTCTACCGAACACCGACATGTTCCGGAACCCCTTGCGTTCTTTCGCACTCTGAGCGTGATAAGGCCCCACTCAGTGCGGCTTTGTACCCTCTGAGGAGCATGCGGTCCTGTTCCATATTCTGCTACGCGTGCAGCCTTCCCTTCTTAATTTTCCGCTTTTCACCAGTTTTTTGGTCTATGGGAATGTGACAGATGGTGTCAAAATTTCCGACATGTCAGAATTTTGATGTGGAAGTAGGAAAAACATGCCTCACGTCAGGTCATCAACAGGAAGAAAAATGGGCTATTTATTCAATAGGTTAAACATGGAAAAAATTCTTGGTCATGGTTGAAGTGAAGGCAGGCTACTCCGGTATCGATCTTGCTCACTATAATGGACAGTACAGAAAATGTTGCCCATTCGTGGTCTGGGCAATGATTATCAAAAACCGACTTCAAGAGACCAGCGGGTGTGTTGTGGGGTCTGTCGTGAGCCAACGGATTAAGGGGGCTGATATGGAGAGCAGCCAAGTGCGAGTGCTTCTTGTGAATCCGCGAGAAGAAGATTACCTTTCCACAAAAAAATTATTATCAGATGCTCGAGATCAGCAGTTTGTCCTGGAATGGGTGTCGGGTTATGAGGACGCACTGGAGACGATTCGACGGAATGCGCATGATGTGTATTTGTTGGATTACGAGTTGGGCGAACGATCGGGCCTCGATTTAATTCGAGAGGCCATGGACAACGGATGTAAGGCCCCGTTGATCATGCTCACGGATCAAGCTGATTACGGGGTTGATACCGAAGCCATCAAGGTCGGGGCCGCGGACTCATTGGTCAAAGACCAGATCAATTCGACATTGTTAGAACGGTCGATTCGTTATGCGATTGAACGCAAACGAACGGACGAGCGAATGGCATTTTTGGCCCAATATGATTCGCTGACAGGTTTGGCAAATCGAAGTCTCTTTAAGGAACTTCTGGCTCTGGCCCTGGCTCGCGCCGAACGCAACGGAAAACATGTGGCGCTCATGTTTCTTGACCTGGACCGGTTCAAGATTATTAATGACTCATTGGGCCATGACGGCGGCGATCAGGTCTTAAAAGTTGTGGCGGAGCGTCTCCGTTCCCGCATGCGGAAAAGCGATACGGTTGCCAGGTTGGGAGGCGATGAATTTACCGTCATTCTCGAAGGCATTGGGACTGTGCAAGACGCCACGAATGTGGCGCAAGAACTGCTCCAAATCGTGGCACAGCCCATTATGGTTCAGGATCAGGAACTCTTTGTGACGCCAAGTATCGGCATTGCTATTCATCCCCAATATGGGAAAGATTCTGACACGCTCATTAAAAATGCGGATATGGCCATGTATCGGGCCAAGCGTCAAGGCCGAAATACCTATCGGTTTTATACCACCACGATGGAATCAAACAGCAAGGCTTCGAAACATTTGGCCATGGAAACAAATTTGCGTCATGCGCTCGACCGTGAAGAATTTCTGCTGCACTATCAGCCGCTGATTGATCTGAAAAGTGGGCGAGTTATTTCGCTGGAAGCGTTGTTGCGGTGGTGTCATCCCGAACGTGGGCTCATTCATCCTTTGGAATTCATTCCCCTGGCAGAGGAAAATGGCATGATCGTGCCGATGGGCGAATGGGTGCTGGCCACGGCATGTCGGCAAAATAAAGAGTGGCAGGAAGCGGGGAATCCCTTATCGAGTGTCAGTGTCAATTTATCAGCCAGACAATTCCGGCAAAAATCGTTTGTGCGTACCGTGGAAAGCATCCTGGCCGAGAGCAATCTTGATCCTCAATTTCTGGAGCTCGAACTGACCGAAAGTCTTCTGTTTGAAAGCAATGGCGCATCGACGAACCGGTTGAAAGACCTCAAGGCCTTGGGCATTAAAATTTCCATTGACGATTTCGGAACGGGCTATTCCTCGCTCAGTTATTTAAAGTGTTTTCCGATCGACACGTTAAAAATTGACCGTTCCTTTGTCGGTGATATTCCTTCCAATGAAGGGGATTCGGCCATTGCCAGTGGGATGATTGCCTTAGCACACGGGTTGCACATGAAAGTCACGGCAGAAGGGGTCGAAACGCAAGCCCAGTTGGACTTTTTGCGTGAACGCGAATGTGATGCCATTCAAGGGTTTCTCATGAGTCCCGCTGTGCCTCCGGAAGAGGTGACACCTTCCTTTCAAACGAGATGGTTAGAACCGGTCGAGGCGAGCGGATCGTTTTTGTGGAATTTTTCTTCACTCGCCAAGCGGTTGACCGGCTGAATCAGGCTGTTTCTATCCTGTTTTGGTAGGAGGGTATTCCTAACATACTTGCAATCTGCGAAGAGTAGCGAGAATTGAAGGCTCATGGTAAGGTGAGGACCATGAGCCTTTTTTTTGTGGCTCTTATCGGGTTGACAGAGGTGGTTTTTTGATGGGGAGTGAGGCCTCTAGAGCATTAACGATCACCGTGGAGCAAGGCAGTCTCCTGGATGTCGATACGCAGGTGATTGTGAATGCCGCGAATAGTCACGGACTCATGGGAGGGGGCGTGGCGGGAGTCATTCGTCGCGTTGCCGGCTTTCAGGTTGAGGAAGAGGCTCGAAAGCAGGCCCCAATTCCTGTGGGAATGGCTGTGCTCACCTCCGGTGGGCGAACGAAATTCCGAGGTATCATTCATGCCCCGACCATGTCGGAACCAGCCATGCGGATTCCTCCATACAATATAGGGGCTGCCACTCGGGCCGCGTTAGCTTTGGCTGATGAACAAGGTTTTCAATCCCTGGCCATTCCCGGCTTGGGCACTGGTATCGGAAAAGTCTCCCCTCAGGAAGCCGCGCGTGAGATGATTCGAGAGATTCAACAATTCAATCCTGAAATTTTACAATCGGTCGTCTTGATCGATATTGACCCGGTTATGGTGCAGGCGTGGCGGGATCTTTTATTTCAACAGGGTAACTCCTCAGGTGGATAGACTGAAGGCCGAAGGTTGGGGGTAATCATGCGTGATCATACAAAACGTCAGGCATTATGAATGATAGCCTTCAGTCTTTAGCCTTCAGCCTAAATACCTGAGTAGTAATAAGGAAAAGCCGTGCCGCTTGAAGACGAATTTTGTGACATTGTCAAAAAAGCCAGGTTAGGACTTGGGCAATCCCTCGAACATGTGACTCAACATACGAACCTGTCCCTCAAAGATTTAGAAAGCCTTGAAAAAGGTGTGCGTGCGCCCTCTGTGGAAGAAGTGGAGTCTTGTGCCAAGGCGTTGTCTTTGAAAATTGCGGCCTTACACGCTGTCGCCATAGAGCAATGGGAACCGACTCCTTCGCCAGCTTGGGTGGGGACCGTGGTCGTGACCGTCCGTGGGTACATCGGTGGCTATGAAGTCAAAGGCTATGTGGTGTTTGATTCCAAAACTAAGGACGCGGTCTTTATCGATACGGCCTACAATGCTGAAGCCATGCTATCGGAAATCGCCAACCGAAACCTCAAGCTGGTTGGCGTATGTTTGACACACGGGCATACCGATCATGCCGGAGGGTTAGATCGAATATTGAAGAAATGGCCCGTTCCCGTGTATCTGGGAAATGGCGATTATCCTTTGCTGCCTTGGAAACCAGCTCAGGATCATCTGGTGGTGTCCCAT
>JADFRB010000271.1 GCA_022561525.1 Nitrospinota bacterium | reverse complement strand
CTCGTATGGAAAGGACGAGCAACGCCGCCAGACGGGATGGATCGACGCCCAAACATGGGAAATTATCCTTGCGCGAACCCTTAGGAAAAAATACGGCCTAAAATTCCCCACGATGCCTCATAGCCAACAATTCTCTCGCCCCAGAATCTTCACGGGATTCGCTTGTCTTGTATGGTTCGTCTGCATCACCGTTGTCCTTCCTCAACATGCCGTCGGCCAATTAGACGACCCTCCTTTGGAAGATATCGACCCGCTGATTGCCGCCGCAGATGAACGTATAAATCACATCCAATCCCTTCTGGAACGGGGTCAGACTGACCAGGCCTTAATCATGCTTGAGAACTTTATCGAGCCTGGATCCACCTCTCCCCGAACCGAAGCTTTCACATTTCTCCACGCCCGAGCGCTTCAGGCCAAAGGGGAGACCAAACAGGCTATCATTATTTTAGAACAATTTCTGGAAGAATACCCGATCTCTTCTCGCACAGACGAGGCCCGACTGTTGCTCGGCACGTTGTATATCGAATCCAAACTGGCTCACCGAGCCATCACCGTGCTGACCAATGCCCTGAATCGATCATCCAACCCCTCAACTCAGACGAAAGGCCTGCACCTCCTTCACCAGGCCTACGAACTCAAGGGCGAGCACACCAAGGCCGTTCACATGGCCATGAAGCAACTGAATACAACCAGGGAGGACGAGCGCGGAGAGTTATTGGATTATATCAAAAGTCTGATTTTACAAAAAATGTCTGAACGGTCGCTTGGAGATTTATTGGAGACCTTCCCCACCACCTTTCCAGGCGACTTGGCCCTGATTCGTTTGATCGAGCTTCACACCGCCCTAGGCGATGAAGTGTTGGCTGAGAGAGACATTCGGGCGTTTCTCCATCGGTTTCCTAATCATCCCTACGCGCAAACGGCTGTCGCACTCATGCAATCGTTTATCTTGAAGATTAAAGCCCATCGATATGTCATCGCAGCAGTCCTGCCGTTCTCGGGAAAGATGAAACTCTTTGGAACCGATGCGCTCAACGGCATTCGGCTTGCCCTGCAAGAGGGGCGGGCTCAACTCGGATCGAATACCGTGGGTATCGTGGTCAAAGACAGCGCCCTGCCTCCCGCCCAGTTGCATCATGAATTCGAAAAGGTCCTCAAGGAGTTTGTACCGATTGCGTTGATCGGTCCGCTGCTGGCTCGGCAAGTGCAACACGTCGCGGATCTTCCCGACTGGGCGGAAACGCCGTTTATCACACCCACAGCCAGCCTGTCCGATGTCAAACAATTTGGACGGTTTTGGTTCAGTACCGCGTTGACGACACACTTGCAAGTCAAAAAATTGATCGAACATGCCATGCAAACGCTTGGCTATACTCGATTTTGCATGCTCTCCCCCGATTCCCGATATGGCAAACAGTTAGCCCAACACTTTCAGGAAACCGTCATCCAAAATGGAGGCGAAATCATTGCGGCGGAATCGTATCAGCGTGGAACAACCGATGCCTCGGCCCAAATTCTACGGATAAAAGATAAGGACCTTAGCCTCTACGGCGAGATGCTCCCCTTTGAAACCAAAGAAACCGAAGAACAACCAACCGAAGAGCCACAAAAAGAAGAGGAAGAACTGTTGGTCTATACCCCAGGGTTTGATGCGCTCTTCCTGCCGGGCACTCCTACTGATGCGGCCTTCCTTTCCGCCCAACTTGCCTTCTACGATGTGAAGGTGCCCTTATTGGGCAACAACACCTGGAATCATCCCGATTTGCTCAAGTGGGGACGGAGCACGCTAAATGGTGGGACCTTTGGCGATGTGCTATTCCTCCAAACCACGGACCCTGAAGTTCAGGAGTTTATTCGGAAGTATCGAGAGCAATTTCATCTTGATCCTTCCATCTTCGCGGCCCAAGCGTATGACGCCATGCGGATAATCCTGGATACCATCAGCCATGGGGCCACCACCGGGCAAGAAGTCCGTGACCAGCTATTCATTCGGCACGACCTTCCGACCCTGGGAGGGCTCGCGTCATTTGGAGAAGGTGGCGTTCTCGACCGCAAAGTGTATATGATTCAGGTCGCGAACGGTCGGTTTGTGCAAGTGAATTAGGTAAGTGCTTAAGACACAACACGACCATCTGTGATTAACTTCTCGCGCCTGATTTAATTTCCACGGCCCCATCAAATTCATGAATTCTCTAAGCCAAATTTTATCCTCCATTTCCATCATGGCGTTGCCTTTACTCTTGGCTATCGTGTTCCACGAGTATGCGCACGGATGGGTGGCAAATTTCTTTGGCGACTCCACCGCGAAAAATCTGGGGCGCTTAACCCTGAATCCTCTCCCGCATATCAACCTCTTGGGAACCATCATTGTCCCCGTGTTGTGCCTATTGGCTCCGGGAAGTTTTCTCGTGGGATGGGCAAAACCAGTCCCTATCAATTCAGCCAATTTACACAACCCTCGAAGGGACATGGCTTTCGTGGCAGCCGCTGGCCCTGCCATGAACTTATTCCTTCTCATCGTCAGCGCCATTGTGTTAAGCCTCATCATATCCTTTGATCCTTCTCAAACCGAAGGGGAATCCCAGGCCAATCTCGCTCAAACCATCCTGTTGCCCATAGCAGCGATGGCCCAATTTTCAATCGTGATTAACACCATTTTAATGGTCATCAATTTGATCCCGATTCCTCCTCTGGATGGTGGGCGAATCATGACCAGTCTTCTGCCACCTCAACCTGCTCTGCTCCTTCGACGTTTAGAACCGTATGGCATGTTTATTTTCATTGGGTTGATCATGACGGACTCTTACCACCATTTTATCCGAACGATACTCATGACGGTGTTTCAAATCTTAACGGCGACCATTCTCCCACGTGAGCTCTTGTCGTCCTGATCTTTATACGAATAAGGAGAGAACGTTGCCACAACGCGTATTAAGTGGCATGCAGCCCAGCGGGCGGCTGCATCTAGGCAATCTGTTGGGGGCTCTTGAAAATTGGAGGCTGCTGCAGGAAGACAACGAATGCTTCTTTTTTGTGGCGGATTGGCATGCCTTATCTACCAATTATGAGGATACCAGCCAACTCCAAACCTTCATTCATGAACTGTTGATTGACTGGCTGGCTGTCGGCATCGATCCTGAACGGGCTACAGTTTTTATCCAGTCCCATGTCCCTGAGCACGCCATTTTGAATTTGCTGCTCTCGATGATCACCCCTGTACCCTGGCTTGAGAGAAATCCCACCTACAAGGAAAAACAAGAACACATCGAAGGCCGCGACCTGTCCACGCATGGTTTTTTGGGATACCCCGTTCTTCAGGCTGCTGATATTTTGTTGTATAAAGCCGACGCGGTGCCTATTGGCAAGGACCAACTGCCTCATCTCGAACTCACCCGGGAAATAGCCAGACGATTTAATAGTCTCTATACCCCGGTACTAGTCGAACCCAAAGAATTGTTAACGAAATTTCCCAAGGTGATCGGAACCGATGGTCGGAAAATGAGCAAGAGCTATGGGAATACTATCAACCTCTCAGATTCGGAACCGGAGGTTCGCCAAAAACTCAAAACCATGGTCACGGACCCGGCTAGGGTAAGGAGGAAGGATCCGGGGAACCCTGAAATCTGCCCGGTGTATGATTTCCACAAAATCTACTCTACCACCGCGATCCTCGACCAAGTGAACAAAGAATGCCGGACTGCTGAAATCGGCTGCATCGACTGCAAAACATTTGTGGCCGACTCCATGGTTGAACGGCTGGCGCCCATTTGGGAATCCCGAAAAACCCTCGAAGCCAACCCAAAACGGCTGGAAGACGTGGTTCAGAGCGGATGCCAGCGTGCCACTGAGGTCTCCCGCCAAACCCTGGCCG
>JADFRB010000270.1 GCA_022561525.1 Nitrospinota bacterium | reverse complement strand
GAACTTTACGATGACATGGCCGAAAACGGGTATCGGGTCATCCCAGAAAACGGGCAACCAATTCTCAGTGCGGTCAGTCAATGTGTGCAAAAACACAACTGGGATGTGGCGGAGTTATCCGTTGACCGTGGGCAATTGGATGAGGTGTTTCGGTCATTGACAATGCCAACGCAGGCGTTAACGTAAATAAATCCGAAACTCGAATGTCGAAATCCAAAACACATTCAAATGACCAAAAATCCAAAACGGAAGAGGCTTGCTCCCTTTGAGACATTCAAATTTTGAATTTCGGATTTGTTTCGTATTTCGACATTCGGATTTCAATATTCCTATTTCGAGGGATTAGAAACACAGTAATCTATGGGCAGAATCGGGGTCATTTTTAAACGCGAACTCACTGGGTACTTTGCCACACCGATTGCGACGGTGTTCATCGTCATCTTCCTGATGTTGGCTGGCGCCTTTACGTTTTACTTGGGAAACTTCTTCGCCCGTGGCCAGGCCGATCTCCTCCCTTTTTTCAATTTTCACCCGTGGCTCTATTTGGTCTTGATTCCAGCGTTGGCCATGCGCATGTGGGCGGAGGAACGTCGAGAGGGTACCATCGAATTGCTGTTCACCCTTCCCGTCACATTGTGGGAAGCCGTGGTTGGTAAATTTTTAGCGGCCTGGTGTTTTACGGGAATTGCCCTCGCCCTGACCTTTCCCATGTGGGTGACCGTGAATGTGTTGGGTGAGCCTGATAACGGGGTAATTCTGGCGGGGTACATCGGAAGTTTTCTCATGGCCGGTGGATTTATGGCAATTGGCTCATGCGTGTCGGCCTTCACCAAAAACCAAGTGATTGCCTTTGTGATCAGTGTGCTCGTTGGGTTGGGCTTTGTGTTGAGCGGCTTTCCAATGGTGTTGGATTTCTTCAGTGGATGGACGCCACAATTTTTCCTGGAACTCATAAGTTCGTTCAGTTTTCTCACACACTTTAATGCCATCAGTCGCGGAGTGATCGATATCCGCGACCTGGTGTATTTCCTCTCGCTCATTGGCTTTTGGCTGTTTGCGACAGCGTTAATTTTGGAATGGAAAAAAGCTGAATGAATTGTTTTTCGAACGATGTGTGTGGGAAAGCTTAAATATTGTGAGTCGTTGATTGGTAGCGTGTAGGTTCCTCCCCTTTTTAAGGGGAGGATAAGGGTGGGGTAGAGTCATGGTTCTGGAGATAATCTACAAGGGTCCAGCAGGCGATTCTCTCCCTGAGCCTCTACCTCCCCTATCCCTTCCCTACAAAGGAGGGGAACTCGGAGAGAATCACAATACTCACACGGAAGTTGGAAGAGCCAATACCAGGTACTCATCATGAATGCCAAACTCCTCACAGGCAGCGGATTGGCGATTGCGGTGGTGTTATTTTTCGCCGTGAATGTGTTGAGTAATGTCGCGCTCCGATCGGCTCGCTTCGATCTGACGGATCAACATCTTTATACCCTGTCCGAGAGCACGCGAAATATTTTACAGAGCATCGATGAACCGATTACCTTACGGTTTTACCTATCTAAAAAACTGGCTACGGGATTACCGGGAATCAATAACTACGCCAACCGGGTGCTGGAACTATTGCAAGAGTATGAGCAGGCTGCCGACGGGAATCTGAATCTGCACATCATCGACCCCGAGCCTTTTTCAGAGGAAGAAGATCGCGCGGTGGGATATGGCTTGCAGGGGGTTCCGCTGAATAATGGAAACGTCCAATTTTATTTTGGCCTGGTCGGAACCAGTTCAACCGATGACCAAGAGCTCATTCCCTTTTTCCAACCAGACCGTGAAGAGTTGATCGAATACGATCTCACCAAGCTGGTCTATCAATTAGCCAACCCCACACAAAAGGTCGTGGGTCTGCTCAGCACGCTTCCCCTTGAAGGTGGTCCTTCCATGGGCTTTATGCAAGGACAAGGAGGAAGCCCACCCTGGATGATCCTGGATTCCATCCGCGAGGTCATGCAGGTCAAGCCCTTGGAAAAAGATGTGACCGATATTCCTGAGGACGTTGAGGTCTTGATGGTAGTCCATCCCAAGAAGTTAAGTGATGCCACCTTGTATGCCATTGACCAGTTTGTCTTAAGCGGTGGCCGAGCCTTGGTGTTTGTAGATCCTCATAGTGAGGCGGATCGCATTCCTCCCAATCCCAGGAACCCCATGGGGATGCAAGGGCCACGAAATTCTGATTTAGGAAAAGTGTTTGATGCCTGGGGCATTGAATTGGTCAAAGGAAAGGTCGTGGGCGATCTCCCGTTGGCCAAAAAAGTGAACTTCCAAAAACAGTCCCGCACGTATGTGGCCGATTACCCCATTTGGATTGATCTCACACCTCAGCATTTCGATCCTGATGATGTCGTAACCGCAAAGCTTCCGAGTCTTACCATGGCCTCGGCGGGAATTTTACAAAAGAAAGAAGGCAGTGACATTGAGTTTACTCCCTTGGTGGAAACCGACGATAAAGCCATGCAAATCGACACCTCCCGTCTGATGTTTATGCCCGATATCGAAGATCTGCTGCGGACCTATCGTCCAGAGGGAAAAAAACTTACCTTAGCCGCTCGCTTAACCGGGAAGGTCAAAACGGCGTTTCCCGATGGTAAACCCAAAGCAGCAGATTCCGAAAAAACCGACAATCAGCCCATAGAAAGCAACCAAAAATTAAAAGACAAACCGCATCTCACCGAATCGGCCGAACCCATTAACGTGATCGTGGTTGCTGATACCGACATGCTGCAAGATCGGTTTTGGGTGCAAGTGCAAAACTTTTTTGGGCAGCGGATCGGAATTCCTAACTCTGCCAACAACAGCTTCGTCACCAATGCCCTGGACAATCTGACAGGGAGTCATGATCTGATTACCGTCAGAAGTCGAGGCAGCTTCTCGCGACCGTTTACGTTGGTCCGAGACATCCAACAAGAAGCGGAAATGCAGTACCGCCAAAAAGAACAAGCGCTGCAACAACGCCTAAAAGATACCGAGCGGCAGATTCAAGACTTACAGAAAGCCAAGGGTGAACAGACCGTGCTGATTTTGAACCCCGAACAACGATCCGCCCTCGATAGTTTTCGGCAACAGTTAGTGGCGACCCGAAAAGAGCTACGGAGCGTGCAACATGAATTGCAGAAAAATATTGAAAGCCTCGAGGGCATCGTGAAGTTTTTGAATATCGGCTTTATGCCCCTGGTGATTGTCGTAGGCAGTGTGGTGATCAGTGCCTACAAAATGCGCCGACGCCGAAGTACAAAATTATAATAACTCCCCAAAAACCCTCGCCCCTGAGGGGAGAGGGAAGGGTGAGGGGTTAACCCAAATCAGCGTAGTGCCTGAGGCATCATAACGACCCTACTGCTCCTAACCATGAACATCAAAACATTAACCATCCTGGGAATCATTACCGTCGCCCTGATTGGTATGGCAATATTGATGTCCCAACAAAAGGAAACCGTGCTACCCCAAACGGGGCAACCCGTCTTCCCGGGTTTGATGTCCAAAATCAATGAGGTGTCAGAACTTGTTGTGAACGTTCAAAGCGAAACCATGACGATTGTCCGAGATGGAGAATCGTGGAACGTCAAAGAAAAAGACAACTACCCCGCCAATATGGGAAAAATTCGTGAAGTGCTCATCGGCCTAGGAGAATTAAAAATTCTAGAAGCCAAAACCAAGAAGCCTGAATTGTATGAAAAACTTGGTTTGGAAAATGTAGAAGCGGAAGGATCGATATCCACGGGAGTGACACTCAAGGATTCCGCAGGAACCACCTTGGCCGAAGTTATTATTGGCAAACAGCGCCCGTCCAAAGGAAACCCTAACCAAGATGAAGTGTATGTCCGCAAAGTCGGAGATCCAGAAACCTGGCTGGCCATTGGGAAACTCTCTA
>JADFRB010000269.1 GCA_022561525.1 Nitrospinota bacterium | reverse complement strand
AGCAATCCATTATGGCCACCGGTACCACCACCAAACTTTATTCGCAATCGGCCAACGGGCAAATCAACATCATCATGGACCACGATCAAATGATCGCTGGCAATCCCATATTCCCTCACCAACGATTCTACCACCTCGCCGCTGAGATTCATCCACGTCAACGGCAAGGCCAAGACAACAGGAGTATTGTCCAACTGACCTTGTCCCGCATAACCTGTAGAGGTGGGAGAAATACCAATGGACCATTGCGAAGCGGCTCGGGCAACAACATTCCACCCGATGTTATGCCTCGTAGCGGCGTACTTGGAACCGGGGTTCCCGAGACCAACGATGAGGTGCAAGGGTTATTTTTTCGTTTCAGGGGCTTTGGTATCGGCAGGAGCCGCTTCAGCCTTGACTGTATCTGCCACGACAACCTCTGGTTGCGCAACAACAGCTTCTCCGGCTTCACCAGTCAACATCGCTGCCAATTTTGCTTCTGAAATTGGCGCAGCCACGTTCACCACCATACCATGGGGATCGTCGAGAATTTTTATGCCCTCCCCCGCATGCACCTCCCGCACGTGAATCCCCTGACCAAGGCCTAAGTCCGAGGCATCAACATCGATCTGGTCGGGGATGGCGTTGGGAAGACATTCGATGTGCAATTCGCGTATGGACTGATGCAGCACACCTTTATCGATCTTGACTCCAACAGGGACGCTGCCTGTCACATGGACTTGGACTTGAACGCGAATCACCTTATCCATCGCAACTTCGAGAAAATCAACATGCAATAAAGAACTGGTAATAGGATCGACCTGATAATCATGAATGACTGCCGTCCTCTGGATTTCCTCCGAACCACCCATGATACAGAGCGAAATTAATCCCGTACTCCCCGCTTGGGTAATCAGGATTTTTCGAACAGCGGCGGGATCCAATTCAAGCAGGTGTGATTCCCCTTGGCCATACATGACGGCGGGAATTCTCCCGGCCCGGCGAATTTGGCGGGCGACACCTTTTCCTGTTTCTTTCCGTGCTGTAGCTTCAGCGACAAACTTCATATGATCCCCTCACGCTAAAATATGAACTCATCCATATATGTATGGATGACGACCCAAGGCCTCATTTGGTTTCAACTCAGTAGGTTCGACACATGAACTGGTTATTTTACAGAATTGAGCACCGAATAAAAAGGGGGATTATTCAAATAAGGATGTGACGGATTCCTCTTGATGGATGCGTTGAATAGCTTCCCCTAACAGGGGCGCAACGGAGAGGATCCGAATTTTAGGACATTGCAGGGCTTTGCCTCGAAGGGGAATGGAATTGGTAGCCACCACCTGCGTAAGACAGGACTCTTCAATTCGTTCAATGGCTGGACCGGAAAGGACCGGGTGCGTGCACACCGCCCACACACTCGATGCCCCATTGTCGGCGCATGCTTTGCCGGTTTCGACAATAGTCCCCGCGGTGTCAATCATGTCATCCAGGAGCAAAACATGACGACCTTTCACATCCCCAATTATGTTCATGACCTTGGCTTGATTAGGCCCTTCGCGCCGCTTATCGATGATGGCTAAATTCGCTTCCAATCGCTTGGCGAACCCACGCGCTCGTTCCACACCACCGGCATCGGGTGACACCACGACCAAATCTCCGAATTCACTTTTCTTGACATAATCCAGCAGGACCGGTCGCGCATATAAATGATCAACTGGAATATTGAAAAATCCTTGAATGGGGCCGGCGTGCAGATCCATCGTCAGGACACGATGGGCACCGGCAATGGTAATCAAATCCGCCATCAGTTTGGCACTAATCGGCACACGAGGTTGATCTTTCCGGTCTTGCCGGGCATAGCCAAAATACGGGATCACTGCCGTAATGCGAAAGGCTGATGACCGTTTCAGCGCATCGAGCATGATCAATAATTCCATGACCGAGGTATTCACTGGATTACAACAGGATTGCATCACAAACACGTCGCAACCCCGCACATTTTCTTCGATTTTGACCCGAGTCTCCCCGTCGCTAAAGGTAGACACCGTGGCCTTTGCCAATGGAACTTCCAGGTAGGCGCAAATCTCTTGAGCCAGCGCCAGATTGGCATTCCCAGAGAAAATCTTTAATGCAGGATTCATAGCGTTGGTGAGAAATTGGTTGAATTGGCAAGGACAAGCATAAAAGAAAGAAAACTTTTCAGGTGAAGCCCCGTATTTAGGTCATCCTTCGGATTTTGTCAACTGAATTACTTTTCCTGAGAAAATAGTCAGAAGTAAAAAGTGAGGAGCCAGAGGGAAAAGCACACAGTCCCTTTCTACTCCTCACTCTTTGCTCCTGACTCCTCACCTGACTCCAAAAGACCGACTCTCTTTACCGGCACCACAAACACGCGCCATTGAGGTGAATCGGCCAGCTGCATCCTCGCGTGCTGAGCCTTCGATTCATCAGAAAATATTCCAAATATGGTCGCCCCACTCCCGGACACCAGCGCAGCTTCTGCTCCAGCTGTCAATAAAGCATTCTTGATATGAGCCAGCTCTGGATAATCGTCCAGCAGCACATCCTCGAAATCATTCTTGATAAGAGGTACCACATCATCCCAGGACATAGGATCCGTTCCATTCCAATCAGGAAAGTGATTGTCAGGTTGAAAACCGGCACCTCTGCCTTCATCCAACCGTTGATAGGCTAACTTCGTGTGGATCGGAAAGCCCGGATTGACCAAGAGAATCCACCGATCGCCGGCAAGAGTGACTGGTGAAATTCGTTCACCCACGCCCTGAATCACCGCGGTCGGGGCGGCGAAAAAAAATGGCACATCACTCCCGAGCTGCTGACCGAGAGAAATCATTTCCGACAAAGACCAGCCACATCCTAATACACGATTTAATCCCATAATCGTGGCAGCGGCATCACTACTTCCGCCTCCCAAACCGGCAGCCACAGGAATGTGTTTTCGCAAAGAAATTTCCACCCCGATCGCAGCCCCAGTATTGTTCAATACTTTTTGCAATACAAGGTCAGCGGCGCGATATACCAGGTTATCGGTTGCCTGTGACAACTGGAGGCCCGCACATTCGAAACGAATCCCCGTGAACGATGACTCAATTCTGATGGTCAATTCATCCGTCAACCCCACCGTCTGCATGAGCGACCACAAGGCATGATAGCCATTGGGCAAACGCTCCCCAACACGCAAAATGAGATTTACTTTTGCAGGAGGATATAGACGAAGCTGTTGTTCGTTATGAGTCACAGACCACCCAATTAATCAAGTTTAAGACTATGGGGCTGTTGAATAATTAAAAAAAAGTAACTACTTAGGTATTTAGGCTGAAGACTGAAGGCTATCACTCAGTACGTAACGCTCGGATCAAGCCATTCAAGACCTTCTCAGTTTCGACGATCTTTGGTTCAATCAGTGACGAATCCTGATTGCACAAGAACCCCAAGCGCGTCGCCAAACCAACCTGGTAGTGCAGTTCCCTTAGTGACCCGAAGGCCATATTGAGGAATCGAAGATAATCCGCTTGGCTGTCACGCGCACAACCTTCCACAATATTCGAAGGAACAGACACCGCTGCCCGCCTCATTTGGGAAGTCAACCCATACCGCTCTTCTTTCGGAAAACCGGCGGTCACATGATAGAGCAATACTGCCACCTCATCAGCCATCTCACATGCTCGAAGTGTTGTATGATCACGCATGATTGGCCCCTAAAATCCTTCGGCCTTCAGTCTATCCACCTGAGTAGTTATGAAAAAACTATGGGTCATCATCTGTTCCAATATTGTTCATACTCGCGTAAGTGCGTCAGTGTTTTTAGATCTGGCAATCGATCCAAGAAGACCTGGCCATGGAGATGATCCACCTCGTGTTGAATCACACGGGCATGGAATCCCTGAGCTTCAAACTGGACTAATTTACCATGCCGATCCAAACCTTCCACGTTCACT
>JADFRB010000268.1 GCA_022561525.1 Nitrospinota bacterium | reverse complement strand
AAGCCAGTTTGGTTTGTTATATCCGTACGGGAAGGCCTATGTTGCTGGCTGAATATGAGTTCGGGTTGACCCCGGTGACAATCGCTGCTTGAATCCAGTTTAAGCTCACGAATTTTCTTCCCTCCCTATGAACAACCATTTCGTTCCTTTAACGTTTCCAAGGGACTTTCTTCAACAGACTGATCCCAATTTTCTTAAGAACGAATTCTGTACCCCTCCTTGTACTCTTAGGTGGAGCAAGGTGTTGGCAAATGCCTACACTATTTCGGGGGATAAGGTTCCTGGTTCCCTTCAGATGGCTTTGGAAAATGAGGCTATGACTCTTTGGAACCAGGCTGAGAAAACCTCTTCGCCCTTTCCCACTCGGGTATCCGAACCCGTTATGGTGTTCTTGATTCTCGTCGGGAGTCTTGTTGCTGTTTGGCTTTCCAGTCGTTTGGGGAGTGTCCTCGCTGTCGGGGTTGTAGGACTGCTAGGAGTCGCGTATTTGGCTACGGCCTATGGGTTAATCGCCCATACAAAATTATGGATGGATCTTGTCCCTGTTCCTTTGGCTTTGGTGTGTGGATGTGCTGCGTGCTTCACCAAGGGACTGATTCAAGAGACATCTAAGTGTGCTGGTTATACTTCTGAGTGTTCCTCTCCTCATGCAGCCCTACCCTCCTCAAAGTATGCTCCGCGTTGTGTTTCTCAACAGCGTCGAATAGTCACGGTGTTGTTTGCGGATATTCGTGGATTTTCCCGAATGGCTGAGACCTTATCCCCTGAAGAAGTCTGTGATTTTTTAGGTGAGTATTTCACAGAAATGACGGACGCGGTTGTCCTCCATGGTGGGACGATTGATAAGTACATGGGGGATGCTGTCATGGCCTTGTTTAATGCCTCACATTCACAGCCCGATCATGCACGTCGAGCTGTGCACACAGCTTTGGATTGTCAGCGGCGGCTTCGGCGTCTTGCCGCACATTTTCAGAAGCAGTTTGGCAGTGTCCTGACCTGTGGGATTGGCATTCACACTGGTGAGGTCTTAGTTGGCACAATGGGATCAGCGCAACGGACTGACTTATACGGCTGTTGGTGATACGGTGAATCTTGCCGCGAATCTTGAAGAGCTTTCGAAGGTGTACCGTGTGCCGATTGTTATGAGCGAATCGATCCATCAAGCAATGGCCACCTCCTGCATTTCACGCTTTCTTGATGAAGTCCGGGTTAAGGGCCGTGAACGGTTCATGCGGATTTATACCGTCATCGATAGAGATGATCGACAGGTTTCTCGTGTTCCTGGACAAGGGCGCGCCGCCGTTCAACTCTTCGGAACCCAGTCTTGGGGAGAAATTAGTGATTGGAGCCCTAGAGGTATGGCACTTGAGCAACTCGAGCAACCCATTGGAGAAGGCAGTCTTCTTGATCTTACCCTCTATTCTTCTGATTACCGACTGCCTCTTTTTCTACGGGCTAAGGTTATTTGGGCTCAATCTCATCGAGCCGGGTTAGAGTTTGTTGAGTCCAATCACCACCTTCACCCGAGTATGGAGAATGTAGTGAGTCGCGCTGCGTGGGAACAATACCCACAAAGTTAGATCTTTAAGGTACACTGCCATATTTTCGAATCTCTCCCGATCCCTAAACTACACACTTTGTGCAGGTGAGGTTTCACAGACCCATGGAGATTGGATGCATGGGTTTTCATTTCTTCAATTTCTTTACTTGGCATAGTCGAACTTTTTCGCATTATTCTCTTCCCTCTCTCCGCATATCCTTCTGGTGCATGAACAAATTGGGTTGTTTCACGAGCGTAACATTGGTATAAGGATACAAAAATATACGGGATTGGAACGCTATGTGCCTTTTCCACAAACATTGTGGAGAGAAAGCATGGTGAACCGATTTCACCATGCCCTTGGAATGTAGGGTTGCTGGGTGGCGGGGTTCCGAGCCTAGCGGCAGTACAAGCCAGTTGAGCATTCAGGAAAATGGTTCCTCAATGCCGGCTGGTTTTTTTTTGTTAATCCAGGAAAACATTTTCCATGAAATCCAACGCTGACGAAATTCCGAGAGGAAATCTTGCTGGGCTTCGGGCCAATGTGAAGGCCGATGTCCTTTCGGGGTTTTTGGTGTTTCTGATTGCTCTACCCCTGTGTTTAGGCATTGCGTTAGCCTGTGGGTATCCAGCCATTTCTGGAATTTTTACTGCCATCATCGGTGGTCTCTTAGCCACGTTCCTCAGTAATTCCGAACTCACGATTAAAGGCCCGGCGGCGGGGCTCATTGTCATCGCGATTGGCTGCGTCACTGAATTTGGTTTTACAGGAGGAAAGGATCCGGCAGCGGATTACCAAGCGTACCGGTTGGCTCTGGGCGTTGGGGTGGCCGCTGGTGTTCTTCAAATATTTCTTGGGGTTTTCCGCGCAGGGATCCTGGGAGAGTTTTTCCCAACGACGACGATTCATGGATTGTTGGCAGCCATTGGGGTCATCATTATCGCCAAGCAGTTTCCGATTATGATGGGGCTCAGTCCTGAAGGGACACCATTAGAGCTCTTAGCCAACATCCCAATATTTGTGATGGAGATGAATCCAAAAATTGGCTTCATTGGAATTGTGAGCATACTGATTCTGTTGGGGTATGCCTTGATCAACAATCCAAAATTGAAAATAGTGCCGGCGCCGATGATCGTGTTGTTCGTCGCCGTTCCTCTGGGGCTATTTTTGAGTGTTGGACAGGAAGGAACATATACCTTTCATGATCAGACCTATGCCTTAGGAACACAGTTCTTGGTGAATGTTCCAGAGAACATGTTCAGTGCCCTGACTCTTCCCGACTTTTCGGGGTTACCAACTTCGATCGGAATCAAGTACGTGATCATGTTTGCGTTAATCGGAAGTTTGGAATCCTTGCTGAGTGCGAAGGCGATTGATGGGATTGATCCCTGGGGACGCAAAACAAATATGGATAGGGACCTGCTCGCGGTAGGAGTCGGCAATACGCTGGCGGCCTTGGTTGGTGGATTGCCGATGATTTCAGAGATTATTCGAAGTAAGGCAAACATTGACAATGGAGCGAGGACACGGTTTGCCAATATGTTTCATGGGCTGTTTTTGTTAGCGTTTGTGGCCATGATTCCCGGGCTCATCAACCAGATCCCACTGGCTGCTCTGGGAGCGTTGCTAGTCTTTACTGGTTTTCGGCTGGCGTCTCCTCAAGAATTTGTTCACATCTATCATTTAGGAAAAGACCAGTTCATTGTTTTTATGTCCACGATTGTTGGAGTGCTCGCGACCGATCTCTTGAAGGGTATCGCCATTGGAATCGGAGTTAAAGTGGTCATTCATCTCATCAATGGAGCACCCATCCACTCCTTTTTCAAATTGAATGCCGAGGTTACGCATGAAGATGATCAATCCGCCACTATTGTTGTGCGGGACTCTGCTATTTTTAGTACTTGGATTCCGCTGCGCAAACACCTGCATCGCTTTCTTCAAGAAGGGAAACATGTCACGCTGAATCTCGCTGAAACTCGACTTGTAGATCACACGGTTATGTCTAAAATCCATGAATGGATCATGGAATTTGAAGATAAAGATCTTGAGTTATCAGTTCGGGGGTTGGAAGAGCATCAACCCATGGCCGACTCTATCGTGGCCGCGCATGTCAAACGTGTTTCGTGAATGGGGATGAGTTGAAAAGAAAGTAAAAAAAAGTCTTTCCCTACACATCTGGATTTTTCAATAATCCGTTTCCTTCTTCCCTCCTTTATTTCCACTATTTCCACAATAATTGTGCGAATTCGCTCATCCGATCATGTGCGTTTTTGCTCGTTTAGTCATTATTGTGGATCCATTTTGTGAAATGCCTTCATAAGATATTGGTTTTAATGAGTTTTTAAAGGGCACCTCTAAAATCCAGGCATTTTTTGTGAGGGCAAGGAAGCCGCGCGCGGAAAACCGGAGTGTATGGGCGAATACATGAGGATGTGAGCACGCGGCTGA
>JADFRB010000267.1 GCA_022561525.1 Nitrospinota bacterium | reverse complement strand
TGGGTGATGAGAACCTGCTCGCCACCCTCGATCTGGGTAGGGTCCAGGTTATCGCCGAAGTCGAGCTGCACATCCCCTCCATTGGTGCTGAGGAGGAAATTGCGGTGTGGGAGTCAGAAGAAGTCGGTATTGTCAAATGGTCTGGAGAGAATGGGCAGCGCTTCAGCGATGCCTGATTTCCTATCAGGACAGGAAATCGTTTGATGTCATCAATGGGGCCGTCTTACGTGGCGTGTTCCCCGACCCCGACCAATTCATTTTCAATCAGGTGAATATGTGGTTCGGAATGTTCGGAAGTCTCTTCCACATGTGGAGGAATTCCGAATGGGCGTGAGGTCACACGTGGCGTGGAACCTAATACGGCGTCGTTGACCACGGCATTTCGGCGATGAAGGGCATCATACACTGCCATGTAGGTGGGGATGGTTGCGGTGATCTCAGCCTGATCCAGATCGCGCCGAACCGAGCTCAAGGGGCTCACTAAGACCAACTGTCCTTCACTCATCGTGAAATATTCATGCGCGAATTTCAACAGCCCAATGATGCTTTCGCTGAGTTGGTACACCGACGTGAGGTTCACGACCACATAACGACATCCTTCAGCATTAAGGGTTTCCAGAGTTTGTATGAAGACGTCATGGTCGTGATCATTAAACTTCCCATAACAATCTAATACCGTGGATTCGTGGATGTGTCGTTTTTCAAGATACATGGCGTTTCCCTTCCATCAGTGTGGGTTGATGAGCAGTTAGTGACTCCATCGGAAAAAGGAGTGGTGGACTTGAGGGGGACTTTGGGGAGTGTGCCCCAGGCATGAAACGGAATCAGTCGCTGGTTACTTGTCGCTAATGAAAAAACGAAAAACGAGCAAGGCCATTTTTTCTTTACGAGCAACCAGCGATGAGCAACCAGCGACTGATGACGGAGTGAATAGTGAAAACAACGAATTCAAAGAGATTATTTGATCAAGCACAGCGGTATATTCCAGGAGGGGTGAATAGCCCGGTACGAGCATTCCGATCGGTTGGCGGGAATCCGTTGTTTATCAAACGTGCGCGGGGTGCCACGGTGACTGACGTGGATGGCAACACGTTCCTGGATTATGTGGCCTCCTGGGGACCGATAATTTTAGGGCATGCGCATCCAGCGGTGGTTCGAGCCATTCAGCGAGCCGCAAGCCAAGGAACGAGTTACGGCGCGCCAACGGAACAGGAACTCATCTTGGCTCAAATGATTTGTCAGGCGTTACCATCCATTGAAAAGGTTCGTTTAGTCAGCTCAGGGACTGAAGCCGTAATGAGCGCCATTCGTGTGGCCCGGGGATTTACCAAACGTGACGCCATTCTGAAATTTGACGGGTGCTACCATGGTCATGCGGATCATTTGTTGGTCAAAGCTGGCTCTGGCGCTGCCACGCTGGGGCTTCCTGATAGCCCTGGGGTACCAAAGGCCTTTGCCGGTCATACCCTCACGGCTCCTTATAATGATATCGAGGCGGTGAAGAGCCTCATTCAGAAACATTGGCGCAAGTTGGCCTGCATCATCGTCGAGCCAATTGCTGGCAACATGGGTGTGGTGTTGCCTAAAAAAGAATTTCTCCGGCAACTGCGTACTCTCACCAGACAACATGGCATCCTCCTCATCCTCGATGAAGTGATTTCAGGGTTTCGTGTGGCGTATGGCGGGGCACAAACATTGTATGGCATCAAACCAGATCTCACCTGCCTCGGAAAAATCATCGGCGGTGGATTGCCCGTAGGAGCCTATGGGGGATCAAAAGACATTATGGATCTTGTCGCTCCGGCAGGTCCGGTGTACCAAGCTGGGACTCTTTCTGGAAATCCCTTGGCCGTGACAGCAGGTATTGTGACATTGAAAAAACTCAGTACCTCTGGGGTGTATGAAAAACTGGACCGGCGAGGAGCCCAGTTGGCCGAAGGATTGGGCAAAGCCGCAAAACAGGCCAACGTCCCATTTTTTCAAACACGAGTCGGCTCACTTATGGGCGGATTTTTTTCGGATACCCGCGTCGTCGATTTCTCTTCAGCAAAAAAATCAGATACAGCCCGGTATGCCAAGTTCTTTCACAAAATGTTGGAACGCGGATCCTACTTCGCCCCATCCCAATTCGAAGCCGCTTTCGTTTCAACCGTCCACACCGTATCCGATATTGACCACACCATCGAAGCCGCCCACCAAGTCTTTAAGAAGTTGTAGGGAGCTTACCTCCCCTTGAGCGCGACGGAGCCGGTACGCCGAATCGGCCTCCCTGGCGAGCAACTGTTTGAGTCCTTCGACAAGGCTCAGGATAGACTCCGCGAACTGTGTGCCGCCATTTGACCGGTCCTGAGCCATGCAGAAGGATTTGGTGCAGTGGTGGTAAGGGATCCTTGAGGGCCGCACACGGGTGGGCGTGGTTTTGGGTCCTTTTGCAGAAACCCAAGGTCTGCGCTAATCCCTGTCGATGAAACCTGTTTAGCAGGAGGTAAGGTGTGTGATTAAACGTTCAGCTAATTCGTGAGATTGGGGGAGGACTCGTGACGCTGATTCCAACACGTCCTCTGCTGTGGTACCTGCCAGTTGGACATCATTCGCGCATTCGCGACACAAAGCTTCGATACCCTCTGGTTCCAATTCCAAATGAAACAATAAGCCATAGGTCCGTTTCCCAAACCGGAACGCTTGAACGGGATAGTGTTCGGATGAGCCGAGGAGAATCGCTCCAGGTGGAAGCGTGAGTCCTTCACCATGCCACTGAAAGACATCGAGGGTTGGAGGGAACATGCCAAAAACAGGGTCCGTGTCTTCTTCCACGGTGAGTGCGATGGGCACGGGGCCAATTTCAAGTCGGGGGCCTGGGTTGACCTGTCCACCCAAGGCTTTCGCAATGAACTGTGAACCCAAACAGACACCTAAAACCGGAACCTCTGCCTCTATGGTTTGTCGAATAAACGCGAGTTCCTCCCCAATCCACAGGTCAGCATCGTTGACTGACATGGGACCGCCCATCACAAGCAACAAGTCAGGAATGTTCCGAGGAATTCCTTCCGTGGGGACGAGGGTTCTTTGAAGAGTAAAGCCGCGCTTTTCCAGGTATGGCTGGAATACACCGGGTCCTTCAAAGGAAACATGTTGCAAACAGAGAGCCTTTTTCATGGTAGCCGGGAATAGGGGCGGGGGGAGGACAAAGAGGAGGATGGGAGGATTAAGGGTCCTTCACGAAATAACCGGGACAATTGGGAGGCCCAGATATGTGTTTGGGGCGAGGCGCGACGAGGGAGCATAGCGGGACTCTGTGACCGAGGAGCAACGACACCCCGGGCTAAAGATGGGCTTCCCTGCAGGGCCGGACGCTTTTGAGCTGCGCCGGCGTCGCTCATCGCTTCCAACTCCCGGTATGCGCGCTCTTTGCTCCTTGGCTCACTCCAAAATCGTCTCGGCCAATTGTCCCGGTTATTTCGTGACGGACTCTAAGAAAGGGAATGGCCGTTTTTGGCATTCACGCATTCGACCAAATACCAAAAACGCAAGGGATTCATTTTTTCTTTTTTGGCAACCTGGAGGGGCGTGCCTTCGAGCACATGGTGTAAGGATAAATCCGTGCGGAATCCAATTCGCTGACACATGGGGGAAATCAGTTTTTCCACCGCGGCGATAAATTTATTCCCATTGCTAAAGTGGTTCAACATGACAATTTGGCCACCCGGTCGGCAGACGCGAATCATTTCGGAGACGACTTGGCGATAATCGGTGACCGCGGTGACGACGTAGGCGGCCATGACGATATCAAACGAACTATCCTCAAAATCCATTTGTCCGGCATTCATTCGTTGAAGGGTCACGTGGTTCAGCCGATGTTCGTCAATACGTTCCTGCGCAACCTTTAACATACCCTCTGAAAGATCAATGCCGGTGATATTGCAATGGGTGGGATATAAGGGGAGGGCCATTCCGGTGCCCACTCCAACTTCCAGCACGTTGTCGTTCGGCA
>JADFRB010000266.1 GCA_022561525.1 Nitrospinota bacterium | reverse complement strand
CATCAAGATAATGATGAAGTTCCGACGAATCAGCACTCCAATGAGTCCTGTCATAAACAGAATTGCACTCAACGCCACATATGCAGAAAGAGGAATCATCGTGTAATGAGGAAACCCCGCTACGTTAATGAGATTTATTCGCCTTCGGCACCGGCAACGATGGTGTCTTGGCTAACACAATCGCACCAATCACGGCTCCCAAGAGAAATACTCCGACAATCTCGAACAACAGCAAATAATCGCTGAACATGGTCAGACCAATCGCATGACTCGGTCCGGTGGTTAAAATCACGTCCGTCGTGGCCGTCCCCATCTTCCCACCATAGGGGGTTTGGAAAATCAGAATAAGAATTTCTCCGAGAATGGCGATCCCGGCAAACAGGGCGAATGGATATTTTTTATGAAGAAATTGTTCTTCAGTTTTGAGGTTCAATAGCATCAAGACAAACAAATACAGAATCAAAATGGCTCCCGCATAGACAATGATCTGCACGGCAAACAAGAATTCCGCATTGAGCAGGACGAACAACCCCGCGACGTGCAGAAGCAACGTCAACAGACTCATGCCGCAATGAACAGGATGTTTCAACGCGATCGTGAAGACACCGGCCACGATGCTCACCGTCGCGAAGTACCCGAACAATAAATAGATCATCGTGAAGTGTTAAGAGTCGGAAGCTTCAGCTTTTCCTACAGGTTGCGGGAATTGATAGCGGTAGGCGCGGCTCTCCTGATCGTCCTTTTCTTGGTTATGGGCATATAAATATTTTTTGGCATCTTCGTTATGGATGTCGCCAATTTCATAGAGCCGCTTTTTGTCGAACATGAGCGTTCGCTTGTCATGGGTTGAATACTCATACATTTTGGTCATGGCGAGTGCATTGACCGGGCAGGCTTCCACACAATATCCACAAAACACGCATTTGGTGATGTCAATATAAAACTCCGTCGCAATTCTTTGGAGCGGCATGGACTTATCTTCCTCACTAATCACCTTGATGCAGTGAGAAGGGCAAGCCACCTCACATAAATCGCAGCCTACACACCGCTCCACCCCATTATCGTATCGTAAGAGCCCCAGAGCTCCTCGGTGCGCATCGGGAATTATTCGCTTTTCACGAGGGTATTCAAACGTGATGGGACGATGAAACATATGCTTAAACGTCACCTTCATGGCGGTCCAGATTTCCCGGAAAAAGATCGCGTCAAATATTTTTTTGGTCATATTGCCTGAATTCATAATAAGGTCCTGCTCCTTATACTTTGTCGATGGAAACCTGAGCCAATTTAAAATAGGGCACTCGGGTCACGGGATCGAGTTCAACCGGAATCAAATCTTTGATCGGAGGATCGGTAAAATGCTCCGGGAACACACAGGTTCCAGGCAACACCGCGAGATCAGCTTCAACACCCAATTCCACTTGGCCGTGGTCGGACGTGACTCGAACACGCCCTCCCTCCGTCAACCCCAACCGTTCAATTTCCTCAGGCGCCATGCGCAAACACTTGGTGTTTGGAGAGATATCCATCAACCCCGAAGCTTTCGTGGAGAGTTTTCCGGAATGGTAAAGTAGCTGAATGAGTTTTAAACCAACCGGCCGGGCCTGGTTTTGGGCATTTCCCAAACTTGCATAGCGGCCAGCCGCCTCATTCGCGAATCCATTATTCAAATACGCAGTTGGATTGGCCTCGACTTTCTTGGGTTGGCCAAGATTGTAATACCCAGGAAGAAGCTTGCGAATTTCATCCTGAATATCCTGCGTATTTTCATACGGCATCATATGCCCCATGCTATCGGCGATGCCGACGATGATATGCCAGTCCAAGGCACTCTCACCCAGAGGATCGAGTGCCGGCCTGACAAACTGCACCTTCCCTTCTTGATTGGTCACGGTGCCGTCCTTTTCCGCAAAGGTGCAGGCCGGGAACACGATATGCGCCTGTTGCGCGGTTTCGGTGAGGAACGGATCTTGGCAGATCAACAATTCTAACTGTCCTAAGGCTTCGTCAACACCATAAGACTTCGGAAGCGTGGCCAACGGATTTTCTCCAACGACATACAAGGCCTTAATTTTTCCATCACGGCAACCCTGCAAAATATCCATGAGGGTCGAGCCATGGTGAGACGCTGGCAATGCCCCACCCCAAGCTTGAGAGAATTTTTCCTGGGCCGTTGTATCATCAAAAGCCATGGGACCTGGAAGGAATTCCGGGGCCACCCCCATATCCAAGGCTCCTTGCTCATTGCCTTCTTCCACAACCGTATTGATGCCCGATCCCTCAGCATGTAACTTTCCGGTGATCCAAGCCAAGTCCACGAGATTCAACACATGATTGTAGCCGTCATGCTGTCGAACGATTCCTTCGCCGCACAGAATGATAGAGCGAGACGCTTCGGCAAAAATCTTGGCAATTTCATTGATCTGCTCCACCGCAATGCCCGTCTGCTGGGAGACGGCCTCGAGGGAGATAGCATTCGCCGCATGTTTGAGCGCATCGAACGCTGGGAGCGCCTGCGCGGTGACATCTGAGTCCACAAGGTCTTGATCCAAGACTGACTTCACTAGGCCTTTGACCAAGAGGCCTTCTGTCCCCGGTTTAACCATAATGGGGTGGGATGCGAGTTTGGCCAGATTCGTCTGCATCGAATCCACCACCATCACCGAGGCTTTATAGGTCCCCAGCGCAGCTTTGATTCGCAGGCTGGCCACAGGATTGGTTTCCGTGATGTTGGATCCCACCACCAAAATGGCCGTGGCTTTCGTGATATCCGCCGACGTGTTCATCGTCCGATGAATGCCCAAGGCATGATGAACGGCTCGTACGAAATTCACATGTCCGTACCGAGCGCTGCTATCGAGGTTATTCGTCCCAATCACCGTTCGCATGAATTTTTGGAACACGTATAATTCTTCATTCGTACAACGCGCGGTAATCAATCCGGCAATGGCATCCGCGCCATATTTTTCTTTAATCTCCTTCAATCGCTCAGCAGCGGAATCCATGGCCTCAATCCATGGGGTATCAACTAAGACATTGTCTTTGCGCATCAACGGCTGCTTGAGCCGATCTTTACTATCGATAAATTGAAACCCGAATCGTCCACGCACACACAGTCCATCATGCCCATTGTCCGTATCAGTTCGCTCACCCCATTTATTTTTCCACGAGAGTGGTGACGTCACGCGAACGACTTCCGTATCTTTCGTCTCGATATACATCTGACAACCATCACCACAATAATTGCACGTCGTCGTCGTCTTTCGGAGCTGCCATGGCTTGTACACATATTTAGAAAATTTATTGGTAATCGCGCCAACAGGACAGACTGCCAGACAATCCCCGCAAAATTCGCAATCGAGGGCTTGATCCCCTTTGGCCACGACCTGGGTAAACCCATCCTTTTTGATAAACTGCAGGGCATCAATGCGCTGAACGTCTTTGCAAATATTGATGCACTCACCACACACGATGCAGCGATTCATATTGAAATCGAGAACGAGGCTTCTTGTGTCTTCAGGGATATTTTTCTGTTTGGCATTGGCCAGGTCGGTGACCTGATGTTCGAAGGCCATGTCTTGTAATTCGCAATGCCCATCGGCATCACACACCGGGCAGTCCAATGGATGAACCAACAAGTGTTTTTCTACGCCCTTCTTTCGGGCAGCAAAGAGGTCATCCCCTTCCGTGGTAATAACCATGCCAGCCGCCGCTTTGGCTGTGCATGACCGCACCGGAGATTTTTTCCCTTCCTGCAGGACTAAACACATACCGCAGGAACCAAAGGGATCAAAGGTATAGTGATAGCACATGGCCGGAATAATCTTGCCCGTGCTCGAAATCACCTCGTAGAGCGACACCCCTTCATCAGCGGTGACCATTTCCCCGTCAATGCTGAGCTCGATCTTCACCGCTTCAACATCTGGTATTGTGACTAGTTTTAGTCCCATATATTTCTCCCAACCTTAGAGCCTAAAAAACGTATCTCGTCGTTCGT
>JADFRB010000265.1 GCA_022561525.1 Nitrospinota bacterium | reverse complement strand
AGGCCGCGCGTGCCCTTTGGGGTCCGCTCCTCCGGCGTTTTTTAGACTTTACCGAGTCCCCCCAAATAGCCGGGCGGGACTGCAAACTGACGTGGCCCTGGACACCTACTCCTCGGCCGGCTCTTCCGTGTCCGTGGCTTCGGCCTCAGCGCCCTCTTCCAGACCTTCCACGCCACCGAAGGCGACCTCTTCCGCAACTCTGGGAAGCTCGATGCGGGCGACCAATTCTTCGGAGTCGGTGAGGACCGTGGCGGTCTCGGGAATAGCCAGGTCGGACACGCGGATAATCGAGTCCGCTTCTTCCATGACCGAAAGGTCCACTTCGATCTGGGAGGGCATCTCCAGAGGCAGGGCTTGAACGTCAAGGGTGCGGAGTTGCTGCATCACGGTTCCGCTGACGCCACGGGCCCCTGGGGACTCTCCGCTCAAGATGATTGGGACCTGTGCGGTTACCCGCCGGCTCACGTCGGCGGCCAGTAGGTCAACATGCAGCAGGTCGTCGCGTCTGGGGTCCCACTGAATCTCCCTGGCGAAGGCCAGGTGGGTTCCAGACTCGCCCTGGATGGTGATGCTGATCGATCGGTGTTTGTCGATGAGCAGGGTGACGTCGTCACTGGTGATCAGGCTTTAGCCGCGTTTGCCTTTGATTTCCAGCAACGTGGACGGTTACACAAACAGACGGTTGTCGGAACCGTGATGAGTAATTTTGGATTTGAAGCCGCCTTACGCAAAGCTGGGCTTACACTCATTCGCACACCTGTGGGGGATCGGTACATCCTCGAACGGATGCTTGCCGATGGCTACAACCTCGGAGGCGAACAATCGGGGCATATAATATTCCTGGATTACCATACCACCGGAGATGGGTTGATCTCCGGTCTCCAAATGTTGAAGCTCGTGAAGCGGGCTGCTCGTCCACTCTCGGATGTCGTCCGATGCATGGAAGCGGTCCCTCAGGTATTGCTTGGGGTTGAAGTCTCCCATAAACCTGACCTGTCGTCTCTTCCTGAATTGCAACAGGCGATTCGCTCATGTGAAGAATCCTTGAATGGAACGGGCCGAGTGCTCGTTCGGTACTCGGGAACGGAACCGCTTGTTCGTGTGATGGTCGAAGGACAAAATGACGCTCAAATCCGTCACGTAGCGGATAAGTTAGTTGGCGTGGTCAAAGCCACAATCGGCTAATTCAGTTTTTTCTAATTGGCGTGCCTTCAGTTCTCCTGCCCTGTATTGTGTCCTTCCTTGTAGGCCTCTGGTTCGGGTCCTATGTTCGTTATATTCCCTTTTCCATTGTCTCCATTCTCGTTCTCTGTGCCATTGCTCTCACGTGGTGTGAGCATCAAGGTCGGCTGGTATCAACAAGAAGTCTCATTCTCTATGCCTGTCTGCTGTGTGGGGTTGGCTATTGGAATGTGGGCGAATGGCAAACTTCTACAAGTGCCCTTCTTCAAAAAGCTGGTGAACAAGAAGTGCTCCTATCGGGGGTGATTGCAGATCCGGTTCAGCATGCGCCAGGACGAATGACGATGCTGGTCGATGTCATGTCGATTGGGGAGGAAGTCAATACGCGCACGGTTTCTGGGAAACTTCGATTGACATGGCGCAATCCCAACGCAGCAGTGTATCGAGGAGATGCCATAACAGTCAGGACCCGTCTGCGGGCGCCATTTGGTACGCGCAATCCTGGAGGATTTGACTATGGCGCATATCTTCGGCAACGAGGGGTAGAAGCGGTGGCCATGGTGAGGGAACCTGATCACATTCAAATCAGTGCTCCAGGCCCATCAGCAATGGGAACGTTTCTATGGAATCGAATAGATCGGTGGCGAAACCAAGTCCGCCAAGCGGTATTATCGAGTCTCACGGATCCCGCACGAGCTTTGTTTCTTGGGATGATCGTGGGCGAGCAACGGTATATTGACCAGGAGGTTCGTGATGATTTTATGACAACAGGGACCGTCCACATTATTTCCATCTCCGGTTCTCATTTGGGGCTTCTGGCGTTTCTATCTTTCATGTCGGTCAGAGGTCTCACCCGTCGCATGCCCGCGCCATGGTTGGAACGGCTCTCTTGCCGGATCACTCCGAAACAACTAGCCGTCGTAATGACCATTCCTCTGGTCGTGTTTTATACCGTGTTGTCCGGGGCGCATGTGGCCACGGTTCGATCCTTGATGATGATTGTGCTGTACTTACTGGCGGTCTGGGTTGGACACGAACGGCACATTCTTATTGCCTTAGGGGTATCAGCAGGCATCACGACCCTGTTCGATCCCATGGTCATCTATGACTTGTCGTTTCAATTGTCGTACCTGTCGGTATTGGCAATTGCCATGGCGCTACGCTGGACAGATCCTTCTGATGAGGAAGAGGAGCCAGAGAAGGAGAAGTCTACCCCTTCATTGTGGGACAGACTCAAGACATGGCTGAAGCAATATTTCCTCATTTCCATTTCAGCGACGTTCGCCACGCTGCCGTTGGTGGCATATTATTTTAACCAAGTGGCCTGGCTTGGGGTATTTGCCAATATGGTGGTTGTGCCGTGTGTTGGCCTTCTCGTGGTGCCGTTAGGGTTATTTTCCTCGATCCTTGCTTTGGTATTTGGTTTGGAAAGTCTTCCCCTGGCGTGGGTGAATCAATCCATTCTGGATAGCGTGAGCTCTCTCGTCGGATTCCTCGCCAACACGCCTGGCGCCGAGTGGCATGTTGCGTCACCAGCGCTGTTGGCGATTGTGGGTTTCTACGTGTGTCTCCTGTTCGCGCTCATGTGTCCCAAGCCAGTTCTTCGGTGGACCAGTACAGTCGTCGTGATCATGCTCGTTGTCTGGTGGGCGTGGTCCCCGCGTCAGATCTTTGAGGGCGAGACCTTGCGCGTAACATTTCTTGATGTCGGCCAAGGAGATGCAACCCTGCTCGAATTGCCTGATGGTCAAACGATACTCATTGACGGAGGCGCCGCCTACGAGCGGTGGGATATGGGACGGATGGTCGTCGGCCCGTATCTGTGGGATCGAGGCATTCGAACGATTGATCATCTCATCGCCACCCATCCACAACTCGATCATGTCGGGGGACTTGCTTGGGTCATCAAGAATTTCAACATTCGTCACTTTTGGACCAATGGCGTTCAACGAAATGAACCGTTTTACCAACGATTGAATGATGCGATGAGCGAGAAGAATCTCACCGAGCAAGTTGCCTGGGCCGGACTGGATCTTGTGAAGGGGAGCCCTTGCAAGGTGCGTTCACTGAATCCGCCTCGATCGGATAGTGGAATATCTCAAGCTGCGCCTGACAAAAAGAGTGGCGCTGAACTCAATAATCTTTCCGTTGTCTTGAGTGTGACCTGTGGGCCGCATTCGGTTCTGTTAACGGCGGACGCTGAAGTTGAAGCATTGGAGCGTATGGCCAATGACCCTTCGGTTCAAGCCGCAACGCTGGTCAAGATTCCTCATCATGGCGCCAAGAGTTCATTCAGTGCGGATTGGTTCAATCGGTTAACGACAAAGACGGCTGTGGTCTCGGCTGGGCAGCGGAATCGATATGGCCACCCGGCTTCCTCCGTTCTTCAGCACTATGACCAACAAGGCATTGAAGTATATCGAACAGATCAAGATGGAGCCATTGTAATCAGCCAACGTTTAGACTCGCTTAAAACAACCATCCAGACAACTCAAGAACAACTTCTTTCGGTGATCAGTGCAGAAGGGAGTGTTCTTCAGCAGGAAGCTGAAAATTTGCATCGGTTGTGGGTGAAGTGGACAGGTGTTGATTAAATTTTAATGCGGGGTTTCGTCCTCGCGCGACGAGTCCCTTTTGTTTCGGCAAAAGTGCCCAAAACCAATTTTGCCTGTGCGCGGCCCTTCGGGTACCTCCGCCTCCATCCCGAATCAGGGTTCGCGCAAGAATAACTTCCCTTGTTTGGGTGGTGAGCCGCCTGTCTGGCAAGGCGCGAGGACTGCGCATACTCCGTGTATGGAAAGGACGAGCAACGCCGCCAGACAGGATG
>JADFRB010000264.1 GCA_022561525.1 Nitrospinota bacterium | reverse complement strand
TGGCTGTGGAAATTTCTCAGGCCCAGATGGCACACATTCGCGAACGTTTCGGCTTTGATCAGTGGTTACCCACCTTCCTGGTTCATCTTCCGGAATCGGAACGGGAGGATTACCTGGACCGTGGACACGACATATTTGTCCAGCAGGTATGCTTGATCAAACTCCAATTGGCCATAGAAGTCGGTATCCAACAAGAAAATAGTCGAGTGCCCAAAGACTTCCTGGTGGCTGAACTTGATGAAGTCTTGGGAAAGGAAGAAGTTGTAGTGAAGGAAGAAATTTTACAAGAATTGGACATTGAGCTTCCTGCATAACCGAACAGCACTCATTTGCAAGTTTGTGGGAGATGGGTTAAATAAAATACAAGGAATTTCCCTTCTCACCATTTTTGAATTCACGGAAGAATTCACCTTGTATCCATCCAGCAGATCCATTTAAGGAGGGACAACCAATGAAAACCCAAAAGTTTATGAACGGGCGCTCATCTCATGAATCATTCTTTAACTGGTCCAAGTGTTTTCTTGTGTTGGCCATGTGTGTGCTGTTGCTTGGCGGAGGCGCCACCCTAGCTGCGGCACAGGAAGACTCGGATCCGGCTGAAGAAGCCGGGCTTGGTGTCGCCAGTGCACTGCTGACCCTTCCCTATGGTCCAGCAAAGATTATTTATGCGGGATTGGGGGGAATTGTCGGAGGCCTCACCTGGGTGTTGACCGGAGGAAATATTGAAACAGCCCAAGGCGTATGGGAGCCCAGTTTTTACGGCGATTACGTCATCACCCCAGATCATCTCAAAGGGAAAACACCTCTTCGATTTTTTGGTGTGAGTCCCTACGAAGAAGATGCCTACGGGGAGTAACGCACTGTAGTGGGATATCGATTCTTGATGAAACCTATCATCGGTGTCACTCCAGATTTTAATGCAGGCGATCGCAAGGATATGGGTGGAAAAGAGCCTACCTATTTCCTTCGGGCTCGCTATACCAAAGCCATTGAGGACGCGGGCGGCATTCCGTTCATTCTTCCACTCCTGCCTGATCGTCAGGCATGGCGGAGAATTGTCTCCCAAGTTGATGGGTTGCTGATCACCGGTAGCGGGTCAGACCTTGCCCCGGAAACATACGGAGAGAAGCAACGATACAAATTTACGCGCATGAGCAGCGCGCGCGCGATCCTGGAATTAGGTATATCCAAAATCGCGTACCAAACCGACGTGCCCATGCTCGGCATCTGTGGTGGCATGCAATCCATCAACGTTGCGCTGGGGGGAACCCTGTTTCAAGACATCAAATCTCAAATCAACACCTCGATCTCGCACCAACCAACCTACTCAGCCACGAAAATAGCCCATGCTATTCAGATCGAACCTCGATCACTGCTTCGGCGCATTACCGGCAACGCGACCATTCAGGTCAATAGCTCGCACCATCAATCTGTCAAAGACGTTCCCTCGTGCCTCATCACCACCGCTGTTTCCCCTGACGGGATCATCGAGGCCATTGAAGCCCAGAACAAACAGTTTCTCCTCGGCGTGCAATGGCATCCCGAGTTTTTGTACGAACGCCATCCCATCCAAAAAAAGCTATTTCGGGCGCTTATCAGAGCAGCCCGAGCTTTTTCCAAACGCAAGTCATGCCAATAGCCCTCATCTCCCTACTTTTCCATTATTGGTAGGGGTGTTTGAGAAAAAATTGAGCCGGGAAATATTCACGTCTCTGTGTCGTTACTCCCAAATCCACTTCAAAAACGGGGAAAATGTTGTCATGTTAAAAATAAGGTGTCTGTTGAAAATAGGGCAGAGGATTTGCGTCGCTAGGACGAATAATCCTAAAAACGGCAATTGGAACTCTCGGATCCCTTCAACTGCCGCGGAAGCCGCGGCGCTCAGAGCGAACGGACTCTCACCCAACGGGTGATCGCCGTAGTACCCCGTTCGTGCTGAATCCTGAGCTCGTCGAAGGGTCGAAGCCCGTCCTGAGTACTGCCGAAGGGCATGAACGGACCAACGGCCATGTAACTGCCGTTTTTAGGATAATGAGACAGATTCACCCAGAGGGACCAAGATTTTTTATGGATTCGGATGTCGGGCATGGATGGATGACCCTCCAACCTTGACACCACTTGGTTCACCGCGACGCACTCAGCCCTGAGTGCACAGTTGGGCTGCACGTAGAAGATGATACCCGAGGTCTTCCCGAATGACATCCGTACTGAATATCGTTCTGCTTGCGGTGTGTGGGGGTCTCGTGGCCATGAGTCCTCTGGCTATTTCCTGGGAAGATAGGCTCTATGATCAGCGCATGATCTGGTGGGTCGAGCGCCATCCCCGCAGCGCAGAAATCGTGTTGATCGGGTTAGACCAGCCCCCACGGGACTATGTGTGCGGGAGTTTTTCGACCCGCGATCAACCCACCGCCCATACGCCACTGGCCGGCATGCTTGAGGCCCTGGACACGCTGTCCCCAAAGGCCGTGGCGCTGGCCTTTCATCTACCGGACTGTGAGGCCCTCAAGCATCTGGGCGCAAAGTTGGCACCCCTGAGAAATCGGGTATTGTTAAAATAGTATAGATAGTGGGATCCTCTCCCTTCACACTCTGGAGGAGGATGCGATATGGTGAGTGGCTCGAATTGTGATGGGGTCAATTGCGTCAAAGATGGTGTTGTGAAAGGCCGACAGCGTTACCTCTGCAAGGCAGTGTGGGTATCGACATACCGTCCGATTCCGTAGGAAGAGCCCCGCCCTCAAGCGACAGGCCTTGGTAATTGTACCTTGAAGGTCTTGGGTTTCGCTCAATCGGCCGCCTGTTGAAATGCAGTCATGTGGCGGTGTACCACTGGATCAAGGCCTACGGCGAATCCATCGACACCCTTCGCTCGGCCTCCGGCGTCGACATCATCGAAATGGATGCAATGCACACCTATATTGGGGCGAAAAAAACTCGTCCTGGATTGGGATAGCTGTTGATCGAGATGCGAAGCCATTCCTCCACTGCGTTTTGGGTACTCGCGACACGGCAACCGGTAAGCAATTGTGGGGAGTCGTGAAGCAGAACACTCTTCAAGGCGTCATGAGCGACTACTGGAAGCCGTATGAACACTGATTCTCCAAGCCATCCACACTCAATCAAAGGCGGAAACCTATACCGTGGAGGGCTAGAACAGTGTATTTCGCCATTTTCTCGCCAGGCTCAGACGGAAGTCGAAGTGTGACAGTCAAAGCCAGCAGATGCTTCAATATTCCGTTATGCTCTTCATGCTCAAATGGAACGGAACCTTGAATCTATATTGAATTAACAATACCAACGATCGAAACATTTGACTCAAACCCGCACATTCTCGTGGCGACCCTACGATGAGGATCTTTACTGAATAAGGCGTTCTAGCAGGATATCTTCGACATTTCGTCGTGAATCGAGGACAGAAACAACGAATACTGATTTCCCTGAAATTCTATACATGACTCTCCAGGGCGAAACGAGTAGTTCTCGGTACTGTACCACCCCTTGCTCTTGCAGCTCTGGGATGATTCGTCCCCGATTTGGCAAATGATAAAGCAAAGAGGCGGCACGTGTTATTTTGCGGAAGATTTTTATTGCTTGTGAGGGACTGTCTTTTGCAATGTATTCGATGATGCCGCGCAAATCATTTTCGGCTGTTTCGGCCCAGACAATGTCATATTTCCTCTTCATTTCCCCTTCAATGTTTTTTCGAGTTTGTCAAACACCTTTTCTTGGGATGTGGCGTGGCCTTTTTTGATGTCTTCTTCTCCTTGCGAAAGCAGTTTTAATATTCCCAAGGCATTCCGCATATTTTCATAACTTTGCGGATCCTGCAGCACGGCCCTGGGTTCCCCATTTTGTGTGATAATCACCGGACGATGGGTTTCGTTGATTTGTTTAAGCAAGTCGGCGGTTTTGGTTTTGAGATACGTGATAGGTTTGATGTCTGATGACATTTTCATAATAATCACCTCCAGTCTTTTTATGGTACCAAATTCGGTCCGATTGTCAAGA
>JADFRB010000263.1 GCA_022561525.1 Nitrospinota bacterium | reverse complement strand
CTGGCTGAGTGGATCAAGGAAAACACCAGGATGCCAATGTATTAATAAATACCTAATTAGAGGTATGGAAGCATAATATCTACCAGTGGTATACTATTTCTACTATGGAAACGCTCAAATACATCCGGGAGCAGCAAGGACTCTCACTGCGCACACTGGCAGTGATGGCCGGGGTACACTACACTTCCTTGGTACGCCTCGAAGCCGGACGATATGATCCAAGACTTTCTACGCTTAGGAAGATCGCAGAGGCTTTGGAGGTGAGTGTGCGGGATTTACTCACAGATCAACCACCTATTCAAAAAAGGAGGAAGTGATGGGACTGACGAAGCGAAAAGATGGGTATTATGTTGAATTTCCGGTGGTGGATGACGGCAAGGTGTTAACCCTGGCATCTGGAGTACGAGAGGCGAGGGTGAAACGGTGGAAAACGTCAACGAACAACAAGACCGTGGCCAAGCAGCAAGAGGCCATTATTAAGACAGATTTGATGAAAGGAAAGATGGTGAGTGAGCGTGTGCAGTCATTGGCTATGACTTTTGCACAATGGGCCAAAGAATATGTGGAGATTGAAGAAGTGAAGTGCCTCCGCTCCTACCGTGAGCGATGCCAGCGAATTACCGTGGTCCTAGTTCCATTTTTCGGCAAGACGTTGTTGCAGGACATTACGGCTAAAGATGTAGAGGCCTTCCGCCAGGAACGGGGGAAGGGGCGGGCTGTGGCTACCGTGAATGTGGATCACAACATTCTGAAGCACATGCTAAAGCATGCTATGAAGCGGGATTTGATTATGCGGAATGTGGCGTCTTTGGTCACAGCTCCTAAGCCCAAAAATGCTCGCAATCGAGTCCTTGAACCCGACGAATGGGACCGGCTCTATGGTGCTGCGCCCGAATGGTTCAAGGTGGTGTTGTTGACGGGCTACCACACAGGGATGCGGCTAGAGGAAATTCTGACGCTCACGTGGGATCGGGTGGATCTGGAGAAGGGCCGCATGTTCCTTCCGGGACATCTGACCAAAACAGGTCAGGATCGTTCCGTCCCTTTGACGCCGATGCTTCGGAAGGAATTACAGGATCTCCGTGACCAAGGGGGAGTGACTTGGATTCAAGGCTTGGTGTTTCAGAAGGATGGCCAGAAGATTAATCACAGCTATCGGGTGGTACGGGAACTGTGCCAGGAACAGACTATTCCCGACTTTGTGTTCCATGACCTTCGGCATTGTGCCGTAACGAACCTGGCCGATGCTGGGGTGGAAGTCGAGACAATCATGAAGATTGTCGGGCATTCCTCAATAGAAATGTTCTTACGCTATAGAACGATCAAGGCAGAGAGATTAGACGCCGCCATGTCCAGCCTTAACACGCTAATAACACAACGCCAAAACGCCACTCGCCAAGTCTCTGAAAACACTGCACTTTAGTAGAATTGGTGCCGAAGGCGGGAGTTGAACCCGCACGCCCCAGAGGACACTAGAACCTGAATCTAGCGCGTCTGCCATTCCGCCACTTCGGCACAAGTGAGACGGAATTATCAGCTTTTACATGGAGAGCGTCAAGGCAAGGGAGTCGATCGCGTTAGGAATTTCGAAAAAGTATGTCCTGAGAATGCCGAAATGTCCGTGAGCAATGTTCTTATAAGACGTAATGCGTGAAGCGTGATCCGTAGGGGGAGGAGCGATGCTGCGTTTTTTCACATAACACATTACGCATCACGACCAATCACGTTTAAACAGACGTGGTGTTAGACGGTACGGGGTTTGATTCCAAACAGGATTGCCTCCATAGGCCGCCGATTCCTGATGTACCGTCGGTGGGTGTGAGGTCTTGGGTATCGCCAGCGATGATGATCCGTTCGCGAATCAAGCCGGCGGCGCCGAGTAACAATGGCGCGGGGATGTGTGGTGCATCTTCGGCAATCAGGACATCGAAGCGAACTCGTGTGAAGAGGGGATCGGCGACAAGCCGTCCGGGTGTGGTGATCACGAGGCGTTTGTTTTGAATAAACGCTTGTCGATTGGTGGCTTCGCCCGCAGCGAGCATTTCGCGAATTTTTTTTGTCCCGCCAAGGCGAGTAATATCAGTCTTCAATTCCTCGTATTCAGGCTGCATGTCTTTCGGAATAGCGGCTTCGGGTAATAATTCGCGAATGCGGGCTTGAGCGATTTCGACTTCTTTCATCAGATCCGCAATTTTTTCTGTGTGGATCGTGCGATACTCCGCAAGAGTGTCCACGTTCTTTCCCATGGTCTGCATGCCCAGGCGCTTCCAGATTGGCAGACTGTCATAATCGGCTACAAGCGTATCGATGTCTTTGATCTTGCCTTGAAAGTCGCTCACCTCTGACAGTAGTCGCCATTCAAGCAACTTCACTTCGTTAAGGTCACGCTGCTTTTGGCCCTTGTACGCCAGGATGGGCGTTAACTCGCGAAACCGGTCGTATTTGCTTTGAAGCGCATTTTTGTGTGATCGCGACTTCGCGAAAAAGGAATGCATCTGGGCTTCAAACCCCAGTTCTTGTAAGGACATGCCGGAGCCTTGGGAGAGCACAGGAACCTCGTAACAACTTAATAAGCTCTTAAATGGAAGCGCAGCATTGCGAAAGGTCTTGGCAAAAAATCCCAGCAATTCGCTCACGATTTGATGACTGGGTGCGACCAGCAACACTCGTTTGTTTTTCCGCATGAGTTCGACAGCCAAGGTCCCGAGCTTGGTCCATCGTGCAGATTGATCATCGCTCCACACCGTCGTCAATATAGCGGCGGATGCGCCGGTACGAGCAGACCCATCGCCTCCGGCTTGTTCCGGGTCGAGCCAGGGCGCCAACCGCTCGGCGGGTCCTAACGCATAGGACTCGGGTTTCGCGGCCATCTCGCTCAACCGTTTCGAGGCCGTGACAAAAAACCCGGACGTGTCCGGCACGATCGTATTATCCTCGACCGATTGTCCCAGAGTGTCCAAAGTTTGAATCAACATGTCGTTCCCGATGCGACGAAGCGAATATCCTTCCGTGGGCTCAAGATCTCCAGGCGAGACGATTGTGAGGGGGATGTCTTCAAGAACTGGCATTCGCGACGGCAGGGTCAGAGTATAGAGATGCAAGCTTCCGGCTTTCCCGAGTTTTTTCGTGTGCGGTGACTCGATGGGATCATCCAGCCCTTGCGCAATGGCCTCTGTCTTTTCCGTCGCGAGCTGTGTGGAGAAATACTGGAGAAGGTCAAGTAGTTTCATGGTGTGAGTTCGTGAGAAGGATCCAGTGCTTGTTGTACGCAAATGGCCACGCAAGCCAGCCCGCCGGTCACGGGTTGTCGATTAAAGGCGCACCCACGATGGTCCGCGCATGCTGTGATAAAAGGAATCTTTGCCAAAAAGTCGAGGTCTTCTAACACTTGAGCATGAATCTGGCCGTCCTCTGATGCTGAAAGAATCACCACTCGATTGTGATTATCATCTTCCAGAATGGCCGCCTTGGGTGATGGCGCGATCATCGATCGCGCTGCACGGACTTGTGGTAATTCCACGCTCAGTTTCACCAAGTTCTTCGGAGCCTGAATAGGCTGGTGACTCAGCCGGATATTAAGCGAGGTCAGATTGGGGGTATCAGGATCGACCTTTGCGGCACCTTTAACAGTGGAACTGTGGAGTCGTTCGGCAAGGGCGACGCTGCCTGTTAACATCCCAAGCGCCAGAATTCCTATCCCCAAAAACCCCAAAATGCCCAAAATGCCCAAAATGCCAAAAATGATTGTCCTTTTGTGTGCGGTCATAGAGGCATTGTAGTCAAGGCTTGAAGCCGGTGTCGAGGAAGGGCGAGAAACGTGAGGAATATTGTAGGGTGGGCATTGCCCACTGTTTAATTGTATGCGGGCTTTCGCGCGGGGACGACACCCCGCAAAATAATTCTGGGAATGTTGAAAAAAGCCGCCAGCGGCGTTCTCGCCCTTTTGCCGTGCTCACGTACTATGAGTACGCTCCGCGCGTCAAAAGGGCTGCGGCCTTGCTGGATAGACCCTTCGGAAAGACTCAGCAACCGTGATTAAAGTCAAGGGTTGAAA
>JADFRB010000262.1 GCA_022561525.1 Nitrospinota bacterium | reverse complement strand
AGGCCCTGCTGACGGACATTCAGAACACCACGCGCATGCTAGGTGATGCCCAACTGGAACCAGAGTTGCGGAAGTTGGGGGAAGAGGAACTCCAGTCCTTACACGCGCAACGCCAGGACATTGAACGGCAGGCGCTGGAATTGTTGCATCCCAAAAATGCCGAAGACGATAAAAACTCATTTATCGAAATTCGAGCCGGAACCGGGGGGGAGGAAGCCGCATTGTTCGCGGCAGCCCTTCTGCGTATGTATGTTCGCTATGCCGAGAAAAAAGGGTTGCGCGTGGAAATGGTCGATTCGAGTGAAACGGGAATCGGTGGAATCAAGGAAGCGGTGTTTCTTGTTGAGGGGATAGGAGCCTACGGGTGCTTCCGCTACGAAAGTGGCGTGCATCGTGTTCAGCGTGTGCCAACCACCGAGGCCAGTGGCCGCATTCATACGTCCACTGCGACAGTGGCGGTGATGCCTGAAGTCGAAGAGGTCGATGTGCACATCGACCCGAAGGACTTGCGAATCGATACATTCTGCTCGTCGGGTGCCGGTGGCCAAAGTGTAAATACCACATACTCGGCTGTGCGTATTACTCATATCCCCACAGGCGTGGTGGTGTCTTGTCAAGATGAACGGTCGCAATTAAAAAATCGCGAAAAAGCCATGCGAACCTTGCGATCAAGAATTGGTGATGCTGAACGGGCCAAGCAGGAAGCCACAATCGCCGAGCATCGACGTTCTCAGGTGGGAACGGGAGAGCGAAGTGAAAAAGTTCGCACCTATAATTATCCGCAAAATCGGATTACCGACCATCGGATTGGCTTGAGTCTCCATAAACTGGATGCGATTCTCGATGGTGATCTTGATGAACTCGTTGAATCCTTACACGCGGCGAGTGAAGTGGAATCGCTTCGCCAAGACGGCATGAACAAAGCTTAAAATTATGATTTCTTTAGACGTGATTTCCGATTCGATTCACAGATCTCTTTACCAGAAGACCCCCGTGACCTATGCTGTGGGTTATCGAGAAGGTGTATTCCTGTTATCGAACGCTGGTGTGTCCAATGCAAAGAATGAAGCCTTGTGGTTACTGGAAACAGCTTGGGGGATTTCGAGTGTAGACCTTCATACCGAACCCCAAACGATTGTGGCTGAATCGTCTTGGTCTGGAGCCAAAGAGTTATTTCTTAGACGTGCCGCGGGAGAGCCTCTTCAGTATATTCTCGGTACTCAGGCATTTCGCGGTTTGAACATTGCTGTGCGGCCAGGCGTCCTCATCCCGCGGCCTGAAACGGAACTTGTCATTGAAGAGGTGCATTCCGTTTGGCTCTCTCACGATTGCCTTCAAATGGCGGATGTGGGAACGGGGTCTGGCTGTCTCTCCATAGCCTTGGCAGTAGAGTTTCCTCAATCGATGATCTTTGCAACGGATTGTTCTGACGTCGCCATTGAAGTGGCCAAGTCCAATGCGAGTCGGCACAGGGTTCAAGAGCGGATCAGGTTTCTGTGTGGCGACCTGCTGGAGCCTTTGACATCGTGCCCGGAACTCAAAGCCGGCCTTTCGGTTATTGTGGCGAATCCTCCGTATATCCCGACTCGTGAACTCGACACTCTTCCACGTGAAGTTCGAGATTTCGAACCCCATCTTGCGTTTGATGGCGGAGCCGATGGCCTTTTTTTCTATCGAAGGCTGCTTCGCGAAGCCCTGTTGTTGTTACAGCCAGGCGGGAGCCTGGTGATGGAAATGGGAGAAGGGCAGGCCCTTCATATCCGTGAAGAAGCTGAACGTCTGTCTGGATGGCAAATTCAAAACATTCGACAAGATGATGCGGGCATTGATCGTATCATTTCCCTGAAGCGGAAGGGCTAGAAACAGGTGACGCGAATTACGATTACAGGAAGACGACAATTAACAGGTCAGGTGCGGGCTGCCGGGGCAAAAAACGCGGCATTGCCGATTCTTGCGTCCACGCTTCTGGGGGGTGGGGACTGTCAGATTACCAATCTTCCGCAGGTTCGTGATGTTGCCACGATGAATACCTTGCTGAGCCTCCTCGGAGCATCCGTCAAACAAGATGGAAATAAGGTAGTGATCAATACCGACACGGTCCAATCGCTCGAAGCCCCTTATGATCTCGTGAAAACCATGCGCGCGTCCGTGCTGGTGTTGGGCCCATTGTTGGCCCGGTTCGGTGAAGCGATCGTGTCTCTTCCCGGAGGTTGCGCTATTGGCCCAAGACCGGTGAATCTTCATCTTGATGGTTTCAAAAAACTCGGGGCGACGATTGAGCTGGCACATGGGTATATTCGTGCTCATACCACCGGGCTGAAGGGCCAACGGATTGATTTGGAAACGCCAACAGTCACGGGAACGGAAAATCTGATAATGGCCGCATGTTTGGCAAAGGGGACGACAATTATTAATAATGCGGCGATGGAGCCGGAGATTGAAGATCTCGCCAATTTTCTCAACACGCGAGGGGCAAACATTATGGGAGCGGCGACTGGCCGTATTATGATCGAGGGCGTCTCGCAACTTCACGGAGCCGAGTATACCGTTATGCCAGACCGAATCGAAACCGGGACCTATTTAATCGCCGGCATGGTGACGGGCGGAGACGTTGAAGTGCATCATTGCATCCCTGGGCATCTTGATTCCCTGATTTCCAAGCTTCGAGAATGTGGTGCGGAGGTTCATGAGACAACTGATTCGATCAGAATTAAAGCTCCCAAACGGATTCAAGCTTTGGACGTACAAACCTTTCCGTATCCCGGGTTCCCAACGGATCTCCAGGCTCAGATGATGGCCATGATGTCCGTGGCCGATGGCACCAGTGTCATTACCGAGAATGTATTCGAAAGTCGGTATCTTCATGTGCCTGAACTGCAACGAATGGGAGCGTCAATTACGGTGGATGGATCGCGAGCGGTGGTCAAAGGGGTCCCGCAGCTCACGGGAGCCCAGGTGATGGCCTCTGACCTTCGAGCCAGTGCCGGACTAGTATTGGCAGCCTTGGCCGCCGAGGGCGAAACCCAGATTACCAGGGTGTACCATCTTGAACGTGGCTATGAACGAATCGAAGATAAGCTGCAGGGGTTAGGAGCCATAGTGCATCGGGAGCCTGCATCCGCATGAGGTGCCCATGAGTGAAACCGTGATTGTGGCCCTGTCAAAGGGGAAGCTGCTTGATCCGACGATCGAACTCTTTCGCCAAGCCGGGTATGCCGGCCCAGACCTGTCTTCTGACCCAAGACGGCTAATTTTTGAGGTTCCGCAGTCCGGATTGACGTTTCTCATTGTGCGGCCCACTGATGTGCCAACCTATGTTGAGTATGGAGCTGCCGATGTCGGGATCGCCGGGAAGGATTTGCTTCTGGAACAACAGAGCGATGTGCATGAACCGTTAGACTTACGCATTGGCGGGTGTCGTATTGCTGTTGCCGGGTTGCAAGGCTGTGATACGCCGACGCGATTATCTTCAAAATTGCGGGTGGCCACCAAATATCCCAACATCACTGAATGGTATTTCAATCAACAGGGGATTCCGGTAGAAATCATCAAACTGTACGGGTCCATGGAACTTGCGCCGGTGGTGGGGTTGGCCGATCGCATTGTGGACTTGGTATCAAGCGGACAAACGTTGAAGGCCAATAACCTGAAAGAAACCGAGGTGATTGCGTGGTCAACGGCCCGGTTGATTGTGAATCGTGCCAGTCTCAAAATGAAACATCAGGTGATTTCCCAAATGATTGAGAGGCTACGCAAATGCCGACCCAAGACGATGCAATGTTAGGGCAGTTGTTGAAAAAGCCCTCCAGCGGCGTTCTCGGTCCGTTATCGTGCTCACGTACTTCGTGTACGCTCCGCGCGCCAAGCCTACTCCGCCGAAGTGGCTACGAAGGCTGGACGGCCCTGCGGCCTTGCTGGACGACTTTTTCAACAACTGCCAATGGCGATTATGAAAATTATTTCACATAACGATCGAGGGTTTAAAAAAACCCTCGATCAGGTGTGCCGTCGCGGGTCTCAACAAAATGCTAAGATTGAGGGTCGGGTCAAACGAATTCTTCAATCCGTGGAGAG
>JADFRB010000261.1 GCA_022561525.1 Nitrospinota bacterium | reverse complement strand
ATTCAGCAAAAGCCAAGGTTGAATCGACGACGAAATCGTATCTGCAATACCGCAAAAATACGCAACCCTTGTCACAACCAAACGCTGGGTCGGTATTTAAAAATCCACCCAAGACTTCGGCAGGCCAGTTGATTGAAGAAGCGGGATTGAAGGGATTGCGGATTGGGGATGCTCAAATCTCGTCCAAGCATGCAAATTTTATTATTAATCTCGGGAATGCTCGAGCCACGGATGCCATTCTGCTCATTAAAAAGATTCAGCAAGATGTGTTTCATCGAACCGGGACCATGCTTGAGGTCGAGTGGAAAATTGTGGGGGAAGGATGAACGTGAAGCGTAGGCAAGGAAACTTCTTTTTTACGCTTCACGAAATAAGGAAGATATGCCAATAACCACTGCCCACATTGGAGTCCTCATGGGTGGGGCTTCCGCTGAACGTGAGATTTCCCTCAAAACCGGCAGGGCCATTTATGCGGCGCTGGTGCAGCGCGGGTATCGAGCCACAATGATTGATGTGGACGCGTCCCTGCCCTGGGTACTCAGGAAAAAAAAGATTGATGTTGCGTTTCTCGCTCTGCATGGTCCTGGTGGTGAGGATGGAACGGTTCAAGGCTTGTTGGACATACTCGAAATTCCCTACACGGGATCTGGTGTTCGAGCCAGCGCGGTTGGAATGGATAAGGCGATGACGAAAACTTTGGTCGAACGAGAAGGTGTGCCCGTCGCCGCGGGTACGTGTATTCGAAAAGGGCAAAGCGCCATGCCACCCAAAAATTTGAAATGGCCTTTAGTGGTGAAACCTGTTGATCAGGGATCAACGGTTGGTGTGTCCATCGTTCATACGTCGGCACAGTGGAAGAGTGCGCTCCGGCGTGCCTGGCGGCTAGGGTCGGCCATTGTCGCGGAGACGTTTATTGATGGACGAGAAATTGCGGTATCCGTGTTAGATGGGAAGGCCTTGCCTACCGTGGAAATTGTGGCTCCCGGCGGTTTTTATGACTACGCGGCGAAATATGAAAAAGCGGAAACCCGGTATTTGTGCCCCGCGCCATTGACGAAAACGCAGGATCATCAAGTGAAGGAATTGGCCGTACGTTCCTACCAAGTCTTGGGATGTGCCGGTGCGGCCCGTGTGGATTTTCGTCTCAATTCAAAGGGCCGGCCGTTCTTTTTAGAAATCAATACGATCCCCGGTATGACGGAACGCAGCCTGTTGCCCATGGCCGCGGCTCAGGCCGGGATGGATTATGAATCGTTGACTGAGCGAATTCTCCGATCCGCGCTCACACGTAAGTCAACGAGGTCGCAGATTGCCAAGAAGTCCCAGTCAAAAGGAAAGTCGAGATGAGGCGACGAAACTTGCTCAAGAACAATCAATCCAGCCGCGCGACTATGGCTCAAAAAGCTTGGTGGCGTCGCATGATCGTGTTCGGGGTCATTCTGTCGGCGGGATTCGCAAGTTATCATCTGGTGCCGCGAGCCATGGCAGGATGGACCACGATTCAGCATGTGTCCATTTCCGGTGTGAAGTTCATGAAGCGCGGAGAAATTCTTTCGCTCTTGGTCCTTCCTCCAGAGAGTAGCCTGTGGACGATTGATCCGATCGCGTTGCAACAGCGTATTGAAGCCCATCCACGGATTGCTTCGGTTTCGGTGGGACGGGCATTTCCTCATACTTTAGCGGTGGTGATCCGTGAACGGGAACCTGCGGCGGCATTTCAGCATGCGGGTGGCCAATTGCTTGTGGATCAGGATGGCGTGGTCTTGTCGATTGCACCTGATGATGACACCTCAGGATTGCCGATGTTCTCTGGCCTTTCCGCCATTCGATTGTTGGAAGGGGAACCGACCACGCGAGATCGGGCCCGATGGGGGGTGACGGTGGCGAGGCTGCTTCGTGAACGATTTCTCGGGCCACTTCATATTGATCTTCGTGATCCGAATGAGATCGTGGCCGTGACCGAGGACGTGACGTTTCGGGTGAATCAGGATATGCAACAGGCATGGCAACAGTATCTGGCGTTGGAGTCAACGATCCAGGCAGGGTTACCAACGGAACCGTATGAAATAGATTTACGATATTCAGACCGAGTGATTGTTCGGCAGAGGACCTGAGAGAAAACAACTTGGACACTATCGCGCCAAGATTTGGGTCGGATTTGGACGGAACGATTGGGGAAACCCGAGGCATAGCACAGCTATGTTGAGGGTGTTTCGGTTGAGATCCGTTCAAGGATGGCCCGAAGATTTGATGCGAGATGTCCAAGTGAGTTTCTCTCAGGTCCAGAGGGGATAACCAAGCATCATGGCCAAAAAGGAACACATTGTGGTTGGATTGGATATCGGCACCACCAAGATCTGTGCCATCGTCGCGGAAGTGACGGATGACCAAGGGATCAACATTATTGGGGTGGGGTCCAGTCTCTCCAGAGGGTTACGCAAGGGTGTGGTGGTGAATATTGAAAGTACGGTGGAGTCCATCAAAAAAGCCGTGGAAGAAGCGGAGTTGATGGCTGCCGTGCAAATCAATTCCGTGTACATTGGCATTGCCGGGGGGCACATTGCGAGTGAAACCGCGAATGGCGTCGTGGCACTCAAGCGGCATGAAGTGATGCGAGCCGATGTTCAGCGTGCTATTGAAACGGCTCGTGCCGCGGCGGTGGTGCCCCCAGACCGTCGCATTCTGCACGTCCTGCCACGGGAATTTATCGTCGATGATCAAGAAGGCATTCGTGTGCCGGTTGGCATTTCCGGGTCGCGCTTGGAAGTCGATGTGCACATTGTTACTGGGGCGGTAACCTCGGCGCAGAATTTGGTGAAATGTGTCAATCGGGCCGGGCTGGATGTGATCGATATCGTGTTGCAGCCTCTGGCATCGAGTGAAGCGGTGTTGACCGAGGAGGAAAAAGAGCTGGGCATCGCCATGGTCGATCTCGGTGGGGGCACGTCTGATGTCGCTATTTTTTCGGAAGGAACGATTAGCCATTCAGCGGTGCTCCCGGTTGGCGGGCAACACCTCACCAGGGATTTACAAATCGGATTACGAACATCATTGGCCGATGCAGAGAAGATCAAAGTCCGCCACGGTTCGGCGTTGGCCAGCATGGTCAAGGATACGGAAATGGTGGAAGTCCCCAGTGTGGGCGGACGGCCTTCGCGGAATCTCTGTAAACGCGAGGTGGCAGAAATCATTGAACCGCGTGTCGAGGAGATTTTTGAATTGGTCCTTCGAGAGATTCGTCGTTCCGGATATGAGGGCAAATTGGCTGCTGGCGTCGTCATTACCGGTGGCACCTCGTTACTGCAAGGCATGCCTGACGCGGCCGAACGTGTGTTGGATCTTCCCGGGCGGCGAGGCATTCCTTTCGGCGTGGGAGGCTTGCGTGACATCGTCAATAACCCCATGTTTTCGACTGGGGTCGGGCTCATTTTGCATGCGAATCGGATGGATCAAGATTTTGAATTGATTGGGAAACCGGGCGGCAGAAAAGGTGGCCCCAGATTCGGGGGTGTGGTGGATCGCATGAAAGGGTGGGTGTTGAACTTTTTTTGAGACGAACGTAACTACTCAGGTATTTAGGCTGAAGGCTAAAGACTGAAGGCTATCACTCATAATGCTCGACGTTTTTTATGATCACGCATGATTGCCCCCTAAAAGCCTTCGGCCTTCAGTCTATCCACCGGAGTAGTGACAAACGAACGAGAGATGATCAAACGAATACAAAAACGGCAGGGTTGTACTTCAAGAACTTAGGGAAAGGAGGCGTCCGATGTTTTCATTTCAGGAACAAGAATTTTCTCCCATTCGAATCAAAGTGATCGGTATGGGGGGCGCAGGTTGCAATGCCGTAAATTCGATGATGTCAGCCGGATTGACAAAGGTCGAATTTATTGTTGCCAATACCGATCTGCAGTCATTGGGGCAATCCTCGGCTCCGTTCAAAATCCAATTGGGTCCGGAACGAACCAAAGGGTTGGGCGCAGGGGCCAAACCCGAAATCGGAAAAGAAGCCGCGATCGAAAGCGAAGCGCAAATTCGGGAAGCGCTGGATGGAGCAGACATGGTGTTCGTCACGGCGGGCA
>JADFRB010000260.1 GCA_022561525.1 Nitrospinota bacterium | reverse complement strand
GTGCGGCGCCAGTATCGGGTTCAGCTCATTGGACACGTCCCATCCATTCGCGAACGGTTTTATGCTATTTCGGTGGAGCGGAAACTCCAGCATCCTGCAGTAGTGGCGATTTCAAAAGCCGCCAAACAGGCCACGAGTAAGGATCCGTAAAGAAATAAGTGCTACATTAAGACGCTTAGATTTAGGTCGGATTTGGTCGATCTGAATGAGAGGAACCGGAGGAATAGTTGTGCTATTTTGAGGGTTTCTCGATTGAAGATCGGCCAAAGATGGCCTGAAGATGAAATGTATAAATGTACCACTTATTTTTTTACGGACCCTAAGTGAAAGGACAGCGGTGATTCTCTTAGGGGATCGAACTTTATTAAGGTACCAAATAGGGGCACAGAGTAGAGGGTACAATAATGGGAATGTTGAAAAAAGCCGCCAGCGGCGTTCTCGCCATTTTGCCGTGCTCACGTACTCGATGTACGCTCCGCGCGTCAAAATGGCTGCGGCCTTTCCTTCGGCAAGGACAGGGCTAGACGAACTTTTTTGAACATTCCCTCCAAACAAGATGGTGTCTGTCTTATATCGAGCATTTATTGGCCATTGGAGGGAAATATTCAACAGTCCCATTGTCATGGAAGTTATCCCTCGTGAAGGAAAGGAGATCGGCCATTATGACCCCGTTTGTTGATCGGATGATATGTGGTGCAAAACTCGACGAACTCTTCCCCTTTGTCCTGAACAAGGCCTTCAAAGGAAAACCCTGAATGGATGCCAAGAAACCTACACCTCGCCAGCTTGAGTTTCTGACATTTATTGCCGGGTACACCTTGATTCTGAGGGTGCCTCCTGCGGAAGCCGACATGCAGCGGCATTTCCAAATCTCGCCGCCATCGGTGCACCAGATGATTCTGACCTTGGAAAAACGGGGATTCATTTCGCGTATCCCTGGCCAAGCCCGCTCAATCACGGTCCTGTACCCACACGTGCAGTTCCCGGGCCTGAACGCTCCCTCCAATCCTCCACGGAAAAAGATCAAACCAGACGAAAAGCTTTCCCTCACGCTCAGCAAACGTGAACAGCAGCTTCTCCTCGATAGTGATATTTGCTTACCAACTGAATTCGAAAACCGCATCCGCTTGGCCATCGTAGAAAAGAATGGCCTCTCAGTCAGTCTTACCCTGGATGATCTGGATGAACTTGGAGGTTGTGTCGCCGCCGCAGCTAACCATGCCGAAATTGTCAAGCGTCAAAAGGAGTTGTATCGAATCTTCTCTCGCATCCAGGAATTACTGGAAACCCACACCGATGAATAGCAGGATGTTAAAACGAAGGCACTGAAGAAATGAGGTCTGGCATGAGCATTGATTGTTCGACAGACCGTTGAATCCGGGCGGGACGGGGAGAAATGAGCCTTATCTTTTCCTCCAATTTTTCTTGCATGGCGGAAGAAGATTTTAAGAAGAAGCAAAGGTCATGACAGAGAACATTGCAAGAGGCTCAGGCAACGTCTTTACCGACCTCGGCTTTGATAATCCCGAAGAAATGGAGACCAAAGCCAAACTGGTGAGTCAGATCAATGCCATCATCAAAAAACGGAAGTTAACACAGAAAGAGGCGGGGGCAATTTTGGGAATTCCTCAATCTAGAGTTTCCGATCTTGCCCGTGGAGGTTTGAGCGGGGTTTCCGTGGATCGCCTTTTTCGCTTGCTTAATAAACTAGACCGCGAAATTGAAATTATTGTCAAACGCAAGAGAAGCAGGCGCCCCGCAACCACTATCGTTACTTTCGCGGACACCATATCTATTTAGTGTTTCTTGTGGAAGCAGATTATCTTCCTGAAAAGGGGATATTCCCCTTTTCCCGAAACCAAGCGCCAGGGCTTGATGGCTATTGACGAAGGTTCCCATATTCACATCCAGAATTGGGAATTGGAGTTGGGGTCGAGTTTTTGGTTGACTCATGAAACAATCCCAGCTCCTCAGAACCGAAGGCCCAAGAATTCTCAATTCGAAGGGGATGAGCCATAGTGATGAAGTCCCCTCCGGCCACGCGAAACTCTCAACAAACGACCCGACCCGTTTTTCGTTTTCTCGTGACAGTATTTAGCCACCGAATAACTCGGCGTGGTTGCCCATACGGACATACTCGATGAGCTGTTCTCCTTCGTTGATTCGGTAAATGAGGAGCCAATCGGGTTCCAGGTGACACTCTCTGTGGTTTCCCCAAGTGCCTATGAGCAAATGATCTTTGTATTTGGATGGAAGAGGCTTTCCGGCAATCAGGAGTTCATGGATGGTTTTAAACTTCTCCATGTCTTTGTGTTGACGTTGACACCGACGGACATCACGCCGAAACTTCGATGAGCGCGTGAAGCTGTACATGGATTAAATGCCGAGGTCTTTATAGAATTCCTTGGTGCTGCGAAACGTCTTCCCTTTACCTCTGGCCAATTCGGCCATGGCTTCAAGGGTGTCGGCATTGGGTTGTTTGGCGGTCGGGCGGAATGGCAACCCGCCCATATTCACCGATTGTTGCAAAAACATACGGATGGCATCGGACGTACTTAATCCGACCGCCGAAAAAACCGCTTCCGCTTTTTCTTTCAGTTCCGGTTTGACTCGTGATTGAACCGTGACATTCGCCATGGCTTAGACTCCTTCAATAAGTGATTCATTATGTAGTGTGTATAGTTCACTTGTACGTCAAATGACTGCAAACTGCAACATATAAATAGGTCACAGTCAGGAAAAATAACTATTAGAAGTGGAGCAAGGGAAGGCTTCCCTTCGAGAAGAAGAAGGGTAGATTAGAAGAAGAGAAGGAGAAGAGGTCAAATGTTTTGTTGACTAATTAAACAATCCCACCTCCGCAGAACCGATGGCTCAAGAATTCTCCATTCGAAGGAAACGAGCCATTGTTATGAAGTCCCCCTACGGCAACGCGAAACTCTCAACAAAAGATTTGACCCGTATTCATAATATAGAATATTTCAGGTAGTTTAATTTTTGCGTAGTAATTCATATAATAAATGAATTATTTCACCTTTAGTATATTATTTTACGAAAAATTAGTATATTATATGCGTAATAGTTCACATTATAGATGAATAACTGCGCATAAATTTACCTATGGAACAGCTAGAAGGTCTTGGGAAACTGGATCGGGAACGACTTGCCGCTCTCATGCGTGGCACTAAGGGTACCATCTCTGTCGGAGAGGCTTCTTCAATCCTAGGTGTCTCACCATCAGATGCGGCTAAGATGTTGGCCAGGTGGACAAAGAAAGGATGGTTATCCCGAGTGCGACGTGGCATGTATGTGTCGGTGCCTTTGGAATCTAGAACGCCCGATGTTCCTTTGGAAGATCCGTGGGTAATTGCGGTTCGGCTGTTCAGCCCCTGTTATATCGGCGGGTGGAGTGCCGCTGAACATTGGGACCTGACGGAGCAGATTTTTCGCACTGTGCTTGTCATGACGACACAGAAACCTCGTGACCGCCGGCCCAAGATGAGAGGAACCAGTTTTTTGTTGTCGACTATTCTGGATAAAAATCTGTTCGGTCTGAAAACGGTGTGGAGGGGGCAAATCAAAGTTCACGTTTCTGATCCTACTCGCACCATTCTTGACCTGTTGCACAATCCTTTATGGGGTGGTGGAATTCGGTCGGTCGCGGATATGTTTACTGCTTACCTTCAATCAGAGAACAAAAACATTTCTCTTTTAGGTGACTACGCCAGGCGTTTGGGTAATGGCGCCGTTTTCAAACGTCTCGGTTTTCTTTTGGAGAGATATGCTCCAAACGAACAAGAGCTTATCGAGGCGTGTCGGAAGGAATTGACCTCGGGTAATGCTCAATTAGATCCAAACTTGAGTGCCGATAATCTTGTCACTCGTTGGAGACTTTGGGTACCTAAAAACTGGGGAAAGGAGCCACTCATTGATTGATCGGCAGGAGATTATGGATTTCTCAAGGGAGTTTGGTCTGACACCAAACGTCATCGAGAAAGATTACGTCCTTGGATGGGTCTTAGCTGGCATATCCAATCATTCTGCCCTTGCCGCTAGTTAGGTCTTTAAGGGAGGCACCTGTCTTAAGAAT
>JADFRB010000259.1 GCA_022561525.1 Nitrospinota bacterium | reverse complement strand
GTTGCGCCAAGCTGCTCAATGGTGACGCGCATGGAAGCAGGATTGGCGTTGTAGCAATCTTCAAGAATCGTCAGGCCTTCAATCGATTTGATTTGAGAACGCATCGCGACCGGACGAAACTTCGCCAGGCCTATGGTAATTTTCTGCATCGACATCCCAAGCACCTGTCCAACGGCCACTGCTGCCAGCGCATTGGCCACATTGTGATGACCATGCACATTCAGGGCTACACGATACGACTGTTTCCGGGCACGAAGATGAACACGAAAAACTGTACGCGCGCCTTGATGTTGTCTGTCACTGGCTCGGACATGACATCGCACGTTCACCCCAAACGACATTTCCCGACAGCGGGTCTGGCGTTTCAAAAATCCATAAAAGTGGTCATCGGCATTTAAGACAACCGTACCCTCGCTGGGCAGACAGGCGAGCAGTTCGGCCTTGGCTCGCGCCGAGCCTTCCAGGCTGCCAAAGAACTCCAGGTGATCGGGGCCGATGTTGGTGATCACGCCAAGTGTGGGCTTAGTAATCTCGCACAGTCTCGTCGTTTGGCCTTCCGCATCCACCCCCATTTCCACAACCGCTACTTGATGACGTTTCGTCAAACGAAGGAGTGTATGGGGGACTCCCAATCGATTATTGAAATTTCCTTCGGTCTTCAACACTACCCACCGTTCTCCAAGGGTACTGGCGATCATTTCTTTCGTCGTGGTTTTCCCATTACTGCCGGTGATGGCCACAACGGGGATTTGAAATCGTTGCCTATGGAATCCCGCAATGTCTTGATAGGCCCGAGTGGTATCGTCCACGCCGATAATAAATGGACCGGCTCCTGATCGAGGTTGTGGCATTTTTTTTATAGCCGATAGCGCCTTCTTACTCATGGATTCCGCAACCACCACGCCGTGTACTCCCAAGCCCAACACATCCTTAACAAATTGATGACCATCGAAGGTTTCACCCTGTAACGCGATGAACAGATCGCCCTCACGTATCACCCGGGAATCCGTACAGATTCGGCGTACTCGAGTTCGTAACGATCCGGCTAACAACTTTCCCCCCGTGGCCGCGATAATTTCTTTTCCGGAAAAAGAAGCCACGACTACTCGGCTGGCCTCTCTCCAGCCTTCCACCGACAAGCTAACGCGTCTCGGGCCACCTCACGATCATCAAAGTGAAGTCGCTCGGTCCCAATGATTTGATAGTCTTCATGTCCCTTGCCAGCGATGAGGACCATGTCCTGCGAATCCGCCTCTTGAATCGCCGCATGAATAGCCTCTCGCCGATCAGGAATCAGCCGGTATGATGTTCGCTCCGACTCCGAAAGGGCCAAAATGCCCTGTTCAATGTCATGTATGATGGCCGACGAATCTTCGGTTCGCGGATTGTCGGACGTCACAAAAACGAGGTCACTGTTTTGTACAGCGACTTGTCCCATCTTTGGACGCTTGCCTCGATCACGATCCCCGCCACAGCCAAACACGGTGATGATCCGTCCTTTCTTGAGTATATGCGCGGCTGCCAATAAGCGGGCCAAGGCATCCTCGGTGTGGGCATAGTCCACGACCACGGCAAAGTCTTGTCCTTCGTGTATGAGTTCAAATCGGCCAGGCACAGCCCGAAAGGCACTGATGCCTCGTTGAATAATTTCCGGGGACAGCCCGCACTCCACGCCGATACCCATTGCCGCTAATAGATTGGACACATTATGCTCACCAACCAAGGGACTGTGGATGGTCATCGGCCCGATTGGTGTCACCGCGGTAAAAGTTGTCCCATCGATTGATAAGGAAAGGTCTGTCGCACAAAGATCGGCTGGGCCACGGGTCGAATAGCTCCACGTCGGAACCTCACATTGCTGGAGGATCCGCTTGCCCCACTCATCATCGATATTCACGATTGCCCGTTTCGGGGATGTTTTGCTTTTCGGTGCCACGTATTCCCGAAAGAGCCGCAATTTCGCCTGGAAGTAATCATCCATGTCCTGGTGGAAATCTAAATGGTCCTGCGTCAAATTGGTAAACACCACGATGTCGAACTCGCACCCTGCGACACGGTCCATGGCCAGGGCATGCGATGACACTTCGATGATGGCGGAATCCGCGCCGGCGTTGACCATCTTGTGCAAGAACGATTGGAGGGCCACGGAGCCCGGCGTGGTATGGCTAGCGGCAAAGTGTTCGGATCCGACGAAATAGCCAATGGTGCCCAGCAGCCCGACCTTTCGACCCGAAACTTCCAGAAACCCTTTGGCAAGGTGGGTGACCGTGGTTTTCCCATTCGTCCCAGTGACACCAATCATGGTTAAGGAACGGGACGGCTCTTTCCAAAAATGCGAGGCGACCTGCCCCAATGCCGTTCGCGTATTTTTGACCTCGACAAGGGCCGGTGCTGACTGTGTAAAAGGAGGAAGCGATGTTCGTCGAAATGGTGCCTCGACCAAAATACCAGCCGCTCCCTGCTCGCAGGCTTGGCCTATGAAATCATGGCCATCAACCTGGGCTCCTTTGACCGCAACGAAAAATGTCCCGGATGTCACTTGACGGGAATCATCCGTAATCTCACTCACCTCTGCATTGAGATTGCCTTCTTGGCTGACAACGTCGAGTGCCATAATCAACTCAGCGATGGTCATTCCGGAATGTCAGCCGCTTTGGCCAGTAGATGTCCCATATTTCCAACCGCAGCCATTTGCACATTCCTGCCACGTTGGGGAGGAATTTTTAAATGACGAAGCACCTGTTCCCCAACCTCACGAAACACCGGAGCAGCCACCGCCCCACCCCAGGCCGGGCCTTGCGGTTCATCGATGATCACCAACATGACGAATCGCGGATTCTCAGCTGGAGCAAACCCAACAAATGATCCGATAAATTTGGTTGAGGAATAGGTTCCGGTATGGGGATCGAACTTCTGCGCGGTTCCGGTTTTCCCAGCGACACGATATCCACGAATCGCCGCTTGCCTTCCTGTCCCTCGCTCCACCACGTTCTCTAACAGAGCCGTCAGCGTTCGGGCCGTTCGAGGACCAATGGGGTGACGACGAATCTCCGGTTCCCGACTCCACACCTGGTCTCCTTGCGTGGTATGAATCTGCTCAACGATGAATGGTTTCATCAGCGCCCCGCCATTCGCGATTGCCGACATAGCCGTCACCAACTGGAGTGGCGTCACGGCAATTTCTTGCCCCATCGCGATAGACGGCAATGTCCGCGTTCCCCATTTTGAAGGTTTCTTTAAAATGCCGACCGATTCACCAGGCAGATCGATTCCCGTCTTTTCTCCAAATCCAAACTTACGCAAATACCGGTACATGCGATCGTTCCCCAACCCTAACGCAATCTTGGCTGCAGCCACATTACTCGACTGCTGAATGGCTTCCCGAAACGTGAGCCAGCCAGCTTTTTCATGATCGTGGATGACCGTCCCGCCAATCGGCATTTCGCCATGACCGGCGTAAATAAGCGTGTCTGGGTCGACCTGCCCTTCTTCCAACGCCGCGGCAGCCAAAATAATTTTCATGGTAGACCCAGGTTCATAGGGATCGGTCACGGCGCGATTCCGCCACCGTTCAGGGGTAACCCTCATGGCATGATTGGGATCGAAGGTAGGACGAAGCGTCCAGGCCAAAATCCCTCCTGTCTGAGGATCCATGAGGATGATCGAACCCCCTTGCGCATGCGTTCGCTCCACAACTGACTCCAGCGCATGCTCAGCCATATATTGAATTACTTCATCAATCGTGAGATGAAGGGTGTGCCCTGACAGGCCGTCTGGCTCCTGCTGGTTTTCGGGAAAGATCACACGGCCTAACGCATCTCGATGCAATAACACCTTCCGCGCTTGACCTTGAAGATATCGTTCATATCCGACTTCCAGGCCTTCCAGGCCTTGACTATCGATTCCCGCAAAACCCAACACATGCGCTAAGAGCGTGCCCTTGGGATAGAACCGTTGTTTTTCCTTCACCAGAGCAATGCCCGGAAGGGACAAGGCTTTCACTTTCGTGGCATACTCAGCATTAATCTTTCGTTTGATCCACACGAACTCACGCTTGCCCCGAAGGCGTTGCTCCAATATTGAGCGTGGCATCTCCAAGACTT
>JADFRB010000258.1 GCA_022561525.1 Nitrospinota bacterium | reverse complement strand
TGAAGGAGGTCATTTGCCTTCCCGAGCTGGTCTCTCTTGACAATATGCCAGATCATATCGTTGGGGTCTTTAACTACCATGGGCAACTTGTACCGGTGATGAATCTGGATAGCCCCTTAGGGCACGTTTCATTTCGGTACAAGATCAGTGACAATATAATCCTTTTCGAATGGGATGGCTTTGTGAGTGGATTGATTATAGATGAAACTCGGAATGTGTTGGATATTCAAGCCGAAGAGATGGAATTGGAATCCCCGCCAGAAATCGAATCTGGTCATCCGCACCCTCTCATAGCCCATTTGGTGCAGCATGATGATGGTGTGATCAACATGTTGCATCCACTTCCCTTACTCCAAGATCGAGATGCCATAAAGTATTTCATTCAGAACATATCTGAATCTGACCATGATGGTCAGCTGAGAGATTCTCCCAATATTATCCGAGGAATGACGCTGTTGGAAAAAACCATGTTGCGGGAACGTACCACGAGTCTCATGGAAACTGACCAAGAAGACCTCTCGGAGTACACTCAACTCATTGTCATCCGTATCAACCAGGAATACTTTGGGATTGATTTAGGCTTGATACGGGAATGTGCTGAATTTAGGCGCGTGACTCCCATGCCCGGCTGTCCAGAATTTGTTGTCGGGGTCATCAATGTACGAGGGGAAGTGTTACCCATTGTTGACTTGCGTGCCACACTCAATGTGCCGATCGCTGAGTGCGAAAATTTCCACAAGGCTGTCGTCGTCCAGTTTGAAAATATTTTCGTCGGTATTGTTGTTGAAGAAATCATTGAGTCGGTTTTTCTTCGAGCAAGTGATATGGTGTCTGGTTCCTTGACTGGGAGCGCGAAGGAAGAAGGGTATATTCGGGGAATTGCTCAATTCCACGATCAGAAATTCCTTAAGGTGTTAGATTTGCAGAAGCTCCTGGTAAATGGAGAATTGACGGTTGACCAAACATTTTCCCGGTCAGCATCTGATCAGCAGCAGGCTGTTTCGGAAGGTAGTGTTGAGCCTGCAGGTAGTGAGGATAATCAATTACATGCCATTTTTATGCGGGAGAGCAAAGAATCCCTGAGAGAACTCCGTGAATCGATTATGAGTTTACGAGATACTTTGAGTGACACGGGAGATAAAACAGAGGGCTTCGGCCAGGCGGCGCTGCAAAGAGCCTTCAACCAGTCCCATTTTCTGATGAGCGTCGCTCGAATGTTGGGAGCCCGAAAAATGGAAATTGTTGCCCGTCGGGTTGAGGACCTATTACGACTGGCGAAACGAGGACAGGACGTGCTGACTCTAGAATTTGTTGACTCCTTGGACCATGGCGTAAATGGCGTTCAGGCACTCTTGGATGAATTTACGACAGGGGCCACGACGGATATTGATCCCAACGGCTTTTTTGATGAAAGAGCCTTAGTCGAAGTAGGAATGGCTCACGAGCCTATGCAAGTACAACTGGATGAAGAGGCAAGCCAAAGAGATCATGGGGGAGCCCTCTTAGTAGAATCCGTCAGATTAGATGCCTTGAGGGATCAGGTGAATGACCTGAAGGCAGTCATTTGTGGAAGGCAGGAATGCCTCATAGATACTGCACAGCTTGTGGAGTTTTCCGATTCATGGGGGCGTGCGGTCTTTGCGCATCGCGCCATCGGTGTAAAGGGAAATCGTTCAAGGCAGCTGATGACTCGGGACGATATGGCGAATTTTTATAAACAGGAAAGCCAACAGCTTACCGTATTAACGAGTGTGGTTGGTCGCATCGCCAGAACGGTTTGTGATGAACATCAGCGATTGAGTTCGATCTCAGAGACACTGGAGGAAAATCTTCGTTCCATGCGGCTCATTCCTTTTTCCTCATTCTTGCAATATCTTCCGAGGATGGCCTCTGATATCGGCCGTGAACTTTGTAAAGAGGTCGAGCTGAGTATTGAGGGGGAGAATATGACGGTGGATATGCAGGTCCTGGAAGAATTGAAGGTGCCGTTGCGTTATCTCATACGAAACGCTATTCAACATGGGATTGAGACACCAGAAGAACGGATTCAGGCTGGGAAAGCACGAAAGGGATCCCTTCGGCTCTATGTCTTTCAAATGGGAACGCACCTGGTTCTTGAATTGTGGGACGATGGGAGAGGATTAGATCTTGATGCAATCAAGCAGACCGCTTTTCAAGCCAAACTGTATACTCATGAACAATTGGAGTCGATGCCTCTTCCAGAAATTCAGTCCTTGATTTTTAATCCGGGTTTCTCCACGGAATCTTCTCTCCCAGGTGGGTCGGAAAAGGGAATGGGGTTGGATGTGGTGCAGTCTCATGTCAAGCGTCTCAAAGGAGCGGTGTATGTAGGATCGACTTCCGGCTCTGGGTGTATGATACAAATTCAATTGCCGGGGCCCACGCCGTCCCTTCATCTGTTGATTGTCTCCATGGCAGGCCAGAAATTTGGAATTCCCATCGACCGGGTTCAGACGACGACCCACTTGCTTTCGGAGGGACCTCAGGCTTCAAAGAATCAAGAATTTGTGGGTGAAGGTGGGCAAGTGGTTCCGCTTGTGGCTCTCGCTGATTTATTGGGAATGGGGGATAAGGCCCTACAGGACAAACTCTTCCCATGCGTGGTTATGGTGGTAGAGGACAAACCGCTTGGATTCCTGGTTGAAGAAATTTTGACTGCACAAGAAGTCAAACCCCAACCACAGGGAATCATTTTAAAAAAAGTGCGCAACGTGTCAGGTTCTACCATTCTCAACACTGGAGAGGTATGTATCATTTTGAATCCTGATGACCTGGTGCGGTCGGCCCAGAAACAGCTGGTTGGTACACCCACCCGGCTCATATAGGTAACCCCATTGCCAGCTACAGGGAATCAGAATGATAAAAATTTCAGTGGATACACATTCCTCAGCGAAAGGCAATCCTCAAATGAAGAAAAAAAAAGATATTCTTTCTCTCCTAGAAGAGGTTCAAACAGTCGCTCAAACCTTGTATAGCGAACAAGCAACCCTGGAAGACCACGTGAAGACAATTGCAGCTGAAATGTCGACGCTTAGAGCAGAGAAAGCCCAACTCGCCCAAGCCTTACAGGCTCCTCCGCCGCAGGCTGAACCCACCAAAATCGAAGCGAACTTATCGAAGCTTCGGGCAGAGAAAACCCAAGAAATATGGAACCTACAGGAAATCAATGCGCACTTGACCCAAGAGTTGCAGGAGACACAAACCCAACTTGCCCAAGGAGTACCGTCAGGTAAGGAAAATATCGATTCCTTGCCTCCTGAATTCCAAAACTTGAAAGAACAACTCCACTATGCGGAATTCCACAATTTTTTATTGGAGCAGGAAGTGTCAAACCAACATGATGAAATCCAGGTACTAGAAAGGAGCCTTGAGACCGCTACCTCTCAGGCCTCGCCTTCTTCACCAGTTGATGAATCCATTGCGACTTCTTCGTCATGACCTCTGACTTGACGCACATTTGGAGGAACTGGGCATCATCTTATATCGGAATGATTTGTCGATTCGCAAAGACCAACCGGAGATACGAAAAATGTCAATTCCCTTCTTTTGTGTTTTATGCCGGAGAGGGGTGGCGTGAACATTCCACACAAGCCATGCAAGATGTGAATACCATTAAGGAGAAAAAGGAAACGCTTCAAGGGTTTACCGTTGTGATTGTTGGGGACGTTTCACATAGCCAAGTGGCACGATCCAATATTGCCGCCTTAACCAAATTAGGGGAGGAGCTAAGAGTTGTGGCTCCGCGACCATGCTCCCTCTTTTTGTGGAACGACTTGGCGCCAAAGAATTGTACCCATTTGAACGCCTTAATCAGAGCCGATGTGATTATGATGCAAGGATGACAACGAGAAGGGTTTGGGCAAGCCTTACTGCCCAATGTTCGCGAATAGGCTAAATTGTGTGGTCTAACCTTGGAACGACTCAAACTGACTAAACCTGAAGACATTGTCATGCATCCGGATCCGCTGAATCGAGGAATTGAAATCGCACTCGCCGTTGCAGATAGTTCTCCTGTGGCCATTTTAGACCAAGTCACCAAACTCTTGGTGGTTCCTCTTGTCACACAGCCAAGGGGGTCCCCTTGGGAA
>JADFRB010000257.1 GCA_022561525.1 Nitrospinota bacterium | reverse complement strand
CGCTTGCAAAACAGGGGGAGTCCATATATGACAGAAGGAAAACCTGGATTCCCGATTAAGGATGTCGGGAATGACATATTTACATTCCTCGAATTCCGCTATCGATTCTACGAGTACAGCCCATTCAACGAATAGAGAAGGTATTGTTAACCACCTTCTCTATTCGTTTCTGGTCTGACTTTTTACATCCAACCAATCGCGAAGCCAGTCGCCGAGTAAGTTAATTGCCAAAACGACGAACATCAAGGCTAGGCCGGGAGCGATGACCATGTGCGGGGCTACGAGCATGTAGCGTGTGCCATCGCGGATCATGCTGCCCCAGGATGCGGCAGGTGGTTGAACGCCTAATCCCAAGAAGGACAACCCGGCCTCCCCAATCACGACACCTGCGATCCCAAAACTGGCTTCAACAATTAATGGGGCGCTGATTAAGGGAACCAGGTGGCGCAGCATAATTCGAATGGGTTGAGCACCAATTGCGACTGCGGCGTGTACATGATCGCGTTCTTTGACCGAGAGCACTTGCGCGCGTGCAAGCCGTGCGTATCCCACCCACCCCACGACGCACAACGCAATCACCACATTGTCGATGCCGGGTCCCATGACGCCGGCAAGCGCAATCGCCAACAGGATACCGGGAAACGCAAGGAAGATATCGATCACTCGAACGAAGGCCAGGTCCGTCCAGCCGCCCAAGTAGCCGCTGACCGTACCCAGGATACTTCCGACCACAAGGGAAATAGCTACCACAGTGAACGCGACGAGAAACGAGGTGCGAGCACCGACGATTAGACGATCAACAACCGGTCGTCCAAGATCATCGAAGCCCAACCACTCTTGAACACTTCCTGGCACAAGAATGTTTGACAGGTCGATCGAGTTTGGCGAAAGCGGGAGGAACGGCCCGAACAAGGCAAGAAACGCCCAGAGTAAAATGACAGCCAGAGGAATCCCAACACGAAACATCCTAGGACTGTTAAATAATTGAAAAATTCTCATAGTGCCGTTCACGTGTGACTCATCTTATGAACATCCAAGAGCGACAGGGAATGTTGAAAAAGGGCGTCAGCGGCGTTCTCGGCCCTTTGTCGTGCTCACGTACTCACCCGTACGCTCCGCGCGCCAAAGGACCTGCGGCCTTGCTGAGCGCACCTTTTTCAACATTCCCATCATGGTTTGTGGAGTCTCACGCGAGGATCAACCCAAGCGTAAACCAGATCCGTGAACAGATTGACCATGACATAGGAACAGCTGATCAAAAGCACGGCAGCTTGGACCACGGGGTAGTCCCGGCGGTGAATGGATTCCACCACGAGCGAGCCAATGCCCGGCCAGGAGAACACGGTTTCGGTGATCACGGCACCGCTCAGGAGCGCACCGAGTTGTAGTCCCAGCAACGTGATCACCGGGAGTAACGCATTTCGAAGGCCATGCCTGAACGTCACGACCCATTCCGTGAGACCTTTGCTTCGGGCTGTTCGAATAAAGTCTTCGGTCAACACTTCAAGGAGCGTGCTTCGGATCATGCGCGACAAGATAGCGGCCATGGCGGTGCCTAAGGTGATAGCCGGAAGGACAATCGATCCAGCGCCTTCGCGTCCACTCACGGGAAACCATCCGAGCCACAAGGCACCGACTAAAATTAACATCGGGCCCATCCAAAAGTTTGGAATCGACACGCCGAACAGGGCGAATCCCATGGCCCCGAAATCCCAGGCCGTTCCTTTTTTGACCGCAGCGAGGATCCCTAATGGAATGGCTACCATCAGGGCAATAAGTAGCGACACGAGTCCGAGTTCAATTGTGGCTGGAAGCCGTTCCAACATAAGTTCGGAAATAGGCCGCCCGGAATATAGCGACGTCCCAAGATCGAAATGAGCCAGTCCCTTGATATACGCCAGCAGTTGAATGTGAACAGGTTGATGTAAGCCCAAGGCTTGCCGCAGTGCTTCTCTATCAGCCGGTTGAGCGGACTCTCCCAACATGACTTCGACGGGGTCGCCTGGGACGAGGTGCAGTAACAGAAAGACCATGCACACGACACCAAAGATTACGCCAAGAGCCGTGAGCATACGTGGAAGAAAGATTCGGATGAACATAGCGGGTTATAGTTTAAAGTGATATACGGTGGACGTGTTGCAAGCCATCAAAGTTCCCATCCTTCGCAATCGTGAATCCTTTGATGTCTTGTCGAGCGATAAAGACATGATCTTCGTACCACAACGGCACATAGGGCAAGGTGTCGGCGAGATGAGCCTGAAGCTCCTGGTACAAGTTTTTCTTTTCTTGCGTGTCCTGGGTACTGTCAGCTTGGTCAATCAGAAGGTCGGCTTGCCGGCTCCGAAAGCGGCCGCGATTCGCGCCGTTCGGGGGGATGGATTCACTATGAAACACGTAGTGAAAAATGTCCGGCGTTTTCACCCCAACCCAGGACAGGCTGTACATTTGAAACCGACCGGCTTTGATATCCCCGTAGAATGTGCCCCAGTCATAGCTGCGAAGATCCACCTCGATTCCAACTTGCGACAATTGATATTGGAGGATGGTGGCCAGTCGGACTCGAAACGGATCGCTGGAGGTTTTGTAAGTCAGTTTCAACGGGGCATTTGGGGAAAATCCGGCTTGGGCCAACAGCAAGCGGGCTTTTTCGGGATTGTGTTCGTACCGCCTGAGATTGTGAGCCCCAGCCCAGTGATCAGGAGGTAACAAGGATTGGGCAGGGCGCGCAGCTCCGCCCATGACGTATTGAATGATCCTTTCTCGATCAATTGCGTGGGCCACGGCCTGACGGACAAGGCCTTGTTTGGTGTGTGCGTCTTCGAAACTAAAACCCAAATACGAAAAGTTAGTTCCTGGGCTGCGTTGAACGTGAAGCCGGGGATCCTTGGTTAAATAGGTCACAAGTTCAGGAGGCAAATCATTTTGTACCATGTCGACTTCACCAGCGAGAAGCTTCAGGGCGCGAACAGTAGGGTCCTGCACTTTGATAAATTCGAACCGTTGCTGATCCTCCAGTCGAACCAGTTCAAGACGCGTGTCATCCGGCCATGCGACAAATGAAAACGGACCACTTCCTATGGGTCTGGAATGGAAAGGGTGGTTGGTTTGGATTAAGTGCGCCGGGAGAATCCCAATAACGACAAAGCTTGGGAACAAGAGATCGGGACGAGTCAGATGGAAATCGATGGTCGCTTCATCCTGAACTATTATGTGATCAATCATGGCCAAGGAACCTCGATGAGGCGAAGCGTTTTCGGCCTTCAAAATAAACTCATAGGTGGCTTTCACGTCTTGTGCCGTGAGAGGAGTTCCGTCATGAAACGAGGCTCGATTGGGATTGAGGTAAAATCGAAAGTGCGTCGGAGCCACTTGCTCCCACACCGCCAATGCAGGAATGGGTTCGAAGGCATCGTTGAAATCCACAAGCCGTTCATACAAAAGACGGTTCACTCGATCAGACGTGGCATCCGTGGCAAAGCGGGGGTCGAGGTTAGTCGGGGCATTGGCCAAACCGAATCGAAACGCATCGGTCGGAGGTTCGGTGCATGCGGTCAGAAGTAGGAAGAGCCCCAAGGTTCCAAATGCGGTGACGAGCCATATGGTAAACCTGAAGTTTGTGTGAATGTGCGAAGGGAAATTCACGATCGAGGATCGAAGCCTGAACCGGTATGAGCAAGGTAAACTTATCAAATATGCATATAAAATATACCTAAGTGAAAGACAAGTCTACAGTATCATCAAATGATGGAAAGAGTTAAAAACTAGCAAGGGATTGTTGGGGATTGTTGGAAATAAAAAATTCTCATTACCTTGGTCTACAGTTGGTAAGGTTTGAAACACTCAGAGGCCATAGGGAAGGTTCAAAAAGGTGCGTCCAGCAAGGCCGCAGGTGCTTTGGTGCGCGGAGCGGACAGCAGTACGTGAGCACGACAAAGCGCCGACCTGCCTGCGCGCTTGTGCGTTGTAGCGGCTATAGGGCGTAAACGCGAAGCCGCTACGGCGAAGGCAGGGAACGCCGCTGGCTTGTCTGCCGTAGCCTTGGCGAAGGCTGGCGCCCTTTTTGGGCATTCCCTATCAATGAATTGCGATGTCTACCGAAATAGATTGGTAGAGAGTGGGCCT
>JADFRB010000256.1 GCA_022561525.1 Nitrospinota bacterium | reverse complement strand
CGCCGAGTTCGGAGGGTTTCGGGCGGTCCACCGTTAGGCTCCGTAGTGCCCATGAGCTAAGCCACTCCACCGTAGAGCCGCTCGGTGGTCAGGTCCACCGATTGTTCGACATCATCAGGGTGGATAATATCCTTGATTATTCGCCCCTTGAGCTCCTGCTTGGCATACCCAAGCAGGTCACAGAAGGCGCGATTTACTTTGACGAGTTGAAGGTCGGGGGTGAGAGTGGCCATGGGCACCGTTCCATCTTCCAACGCTACCCGAAATTGCGCCTCCGTTTCCTGGATGGCCTCTTCGACTCTGGTTTTGCCAGATGGCCGATATGTGTTTCCTCGTCCATGCCCGCCTGTGGACTTTTTCTTGTTCACCATTCCGGTACGGTCTACCCTTGCAACCGCAGGAATGACCTTCTTACCATTTCCCTTGTCGTGGCGTTTCTCCAGCTCGGCCACACGCGAACGGAGGCCTGATAATTCCTCAAGAAGCTGGGCTTTAGTTTTGGAGGTACTTTTCATCGGACCCCTCCCTTTCGTCAGGAAGATTCTGAATTAGGCTTTGCCGCTATGCGGGAAATCGGGCTTTCAATTTTTTATCAGTTTTTTGGGTAGTGACTACTCCAGTCTCTTTACATTCTTGGGATTTTTCGTTCAGAAAATTTCCCTGTGTCTTGTATGAGCGGGTACCCTTTACAATCCCTCGATAGACGCGCAACCCGTACTCGGTGACGAAGGCAATGAAGATTTTTTACCACCCGACTTCCATCGTTCCCTACTATCAATCCTAGCCCTGAACTGCTTATTCCCAGAAGGGAAAGACCTGAGTAGAACACTGAGAAAATTTGAGATTCGAGTTGAGATGACAGGTGATAATGACAAGGCCCGAAACATCCAGACTAAACCGTTCCCCGTGACCTTGATAAGCAAGGCCAACCCCGCGGCCAGAAGCTGGAGAACAACAGACACACCAAGAACGAGGATCGTCACTATCCGTTACCCGCTCCCTATGTGAAGGCCTCATCCATAAGGTCTCCCCATCTCATGAATCACCGGGGGAAGTAACGGCCCTATCATGATGGTTATAAATGGTGCCACACAAAACAAAAAATTATACTCTACCTTTATCCTGGAAGAGTCAATCTCCAGAGCACATTTATTCTTCTGAGAGATTGCCATATGACCCTATCAGATAATCCACGGAGGGGGTGGTGCGGGTGAGTGTGGGACCATGGCAGGAGGATCCGACGTGTTGAGGATTGTACAGAAATCCACGGGTCATCCTTCTGCCCTCAGGAATTCCTTTCTCTTCAGGAGAAGCCGGGGACGATCTTAAACTGGAGTACAGAGGTACAGTAGAAAATATCTCCCGGTGTTTAGAATTTCCAGGAATGAGGCGAATTGATTCTGCAGTGGAGGAACCGATCGTTCAATCATTTTAGGTGGGAGAAAACGCTCTACACTTTGTCCTGACTCATTGCGTGGAGAAACGAATCAGCTTCTTTGATGGAAGCTTCCATGTCCTTGATAAGGGAAGCAATGTCATTCTCCACGGACACTAACTCTTGTTTTAACGAGGCAATGGCTTGCGCATTCAAGTTGTGTTTGAGAAAGAGCACTTGATCTTTGAACGCGGCGATTACAGGACCCATCTTCTTTTCTGCCCGTTTCATGGCCCTAATCAACTGGGAATATTGCTTGCGTGTTTGGTCTAACTTTTGTTGACTGACACGGCGAAGATTCTTATTGGAATACTGCCCCAATTCAATTTCCCATTCATTGAACAATGCTTCAGAGACATCCTCAACGGAGGCAATGCGGCCATGAACAGCCTGCGCTTTGCTCTCGCTGCGTTCATACTCAGCATTCAACTTCTCGTATGTGTCCTGCAACGCCCCACCTTTGAAATTTAACACCGTGGAGAATTGTTCAAACGCCGTTTGAAATTGTTCTTTGGCTTCTTCCTGTGCATCCCGCGCTTTTTGCACATCAGACACCAAGAGGTCTCGCTTGTGGTATCCCAACTTTTCCATCGCCCCGTAATACGCGATTTGACAGCCGACCAAAACCATGACGAGCACAAACCCTAGAGGGACAAAATTCATTTTTCTCACCGAAAACTGATGCATATTTGTCACTCCTCTAACCAGCCGCATGATGCCACAAGCCTTACCCCTTCACCGCTCACTCCCTGGGCACCAATGACAATGGGATCTTCCCTGTTGAAAGTTCGCGCATCCTATCCTCTTGAACATAGGCATTCAAGAAAAATTTCCATTTGTGTCGACCCGACACATAGACAAGAAGAAGGGCCAACTTCATAATACCAAGCTCGTGACATTTATTGTGGGGAGGAAACAGATATGACTATTCCCGTTTCACTTGGACTGTTTGTCTTAGCCGGGCTGTGCGAGATTGGCGGCGGCTATTTAGTGTGGCAATGGATTCGCGAAGGAAAACCCGTTGGCATCGGCATGCTCGGCGGTCTCTTACTGATGACCTACGGAGTCATTCCCACATTTCAACAGGCACACTTTGGACGAGTCTATGCGGCATATGGCGGCATGTTTATCGTCCTGTCCCTACTGTGGGGATGGGCACTCGATGGGACCCGCCCCGATCGATTCGATGTGGTCGGAGCGTTACTTTGCCTTGGCGGGGTCGCAATCATTATGTACAGCCCACGACCGTAGCAAAACTGATGGATGACGCTTAAAGTGGGGGCCTGCTGAAAAATTAAAAAAATGAATTGGTAACAACTTCCCAACATCCAACCATCAAAATGCTCGCGCTGAGCTTTTTGTTACTGGGAGGAGTCATGCTCATTGGCGAAGGGATGCACTTCCATATCCCGAAAGGCTATGTCTATTTCGCCATGGCCTTTTCGGTCTTTGTGGAAATGCTCAATACGAAAATCCGTCGTCGTCGGATACCACCACTCAAACTCAGGCAACGCTATGCGGAATGAACCATGAACCACTATCGAATTAGTTTGAAAAATCCAACACGTGTTGCCTATTCTGTATAAAGAAAGGGATGAAAGTAGAACCATGACGTTACGAGCCCATGCCGAAGCCCTCTACGATGCGCTCCGCTCGATCATGGGCAACCATGATGCCAAGCAGGTGCAAGCCACACTCGAGCGGGAGCTGCGCCATATGATTCCGAATTGGAGTGAGGCGATTCCTGATTGTCCAGGATGGTACTGGTTCAAACCGCCGGGCGTTGCGGAGCCGCAACTCCTTTTGGTGAGTCATGGGCGGATCGATACCAAACTCATGGCTGATCTCGGACCACCCAACAATTTAGTAGATGTGCAACGAGTCAAAGGACAATGGGCCGGGCCACTTGTGCCACCCACCTAAAGAAAAAAATGACATCGAAAACATTTCAAAGAATGCAACAGAAATCGACAGGGCTGCTTACCCTAGAAACGGCAGTTGGGCGCCCAACTGCCGTTTCTAGGGTTACCAAAAGGTACGTCCCGATACTCATCTTGATTCTGTGGAGTACCGCATGCCTCGTTAGTCACAGCCAAGCGAAAAAACCGTCAAATACACTGACGATCCAAAACGATTCAGGCCAATTCGCGGTAGTCAAAATCGTGGGTCCCACCAGAGCTGTCATGAAGATCCCCTTTGACCGAAAAAAGAAAGCCCATGTTACCCCTGGCGAGTACTATATTCTCGTAAGGTTTGGATTCGCACCCAAAGAATATATTTACACCAAGGGGAAACTCTTTACCCTGACCCAAGAGCAAGATCGTTTATCACACACCAGAATTACCCTACACCGGGTAATCCCCGGGATCGAGAATCCTTATGAGGTATCCAGTGAAGAGTTTGAGAATTTTAAAATTTCGAAAGGGAAGAAGAAATCGCGATCACGGGGAACACATGGGACAGACGAATAATTCCTCCCCATCGGTTACGAGGCAAGCACGACCAGCCCCATCACCAGCATTCCTCCACCAGCGAGTCGCCCACCCCACACCCCAAAAGGCAATACCTTTTCGAGGAACACAAAAAGCGTAATCCCGGTGATCCATAGCCGGTTCATCACGCCCCCGACAAAAAGCACACCCATCAACGCCCAACAGGACCCAAGGCAAAACGCACCATGTTCCCACCCTAATCGAAA
>JADFRB010000255.1 GCA_022561525.1 Nitrospinota bacterium | reverse complement strand
ACGTCGCGTTCCTTTCAGTGGATGTTGAAAAAGGGCGTCAGCGGCGTTCTCGGCCCTTTGTCGTGCTCACGTACTAACCCGTACACGCCGCGCGCCAAAGCGCCTGCGGCCTTGCTGAGCGCGCCTTTTTGAACATCCACTATTCCTTTTGGTAGTTCATAAAATGAGTCAAAGGCAAATTGCATGAGGAAAATTTTCAATTTTTCAACAGTCCTTTCACCAAAACACAGGCTACCCTTATGCCATCAATAGTAAAGCGGCCTCATCCAGGCAGGCTATGATTACACTCGTCGTCGTTTAGGAGGACGACACCCGTTATGTGGAATGGGCGTCACATCACGAATGAGATTGACTCGCAATCCCACCGATTGTAGCGCACGAACGGCCGACTCTCGTCCTGACCCAGGCCCATTGACGTAGACATCAATTTTTCGCATCCCATGTTCCATGGCTTTTCGTCCGGCTGCTTCTCCCGCGCGAGTCGCGGCAAACGGCGTACTCTTTCGAGACCCTTTAAACCCCAAACTCCCAGAACTCGACCAGGAGACGGTATTGCCGCTCATGTCTGTAATCGTCACCAAGGTGTTATTAAAGGAGGCTTGAACATGCGCAATCCCCATTGGGACGATTTTCTTCTCTTTTTTTCGACCCTTTTTCACACTCATGCAATCACCTTTACTTATTTCTTGGCACGCCCAATAGAGGCTCGTTTTCCCTTTCGGGTTCGAGCATTTGTTTTCGTTCGTTGTCCACGAAGGGGAAGCCCTTTTCGATGACGAAGACCACGGTAGGTACCCGTATCAATAAGCCGTTTGATGCTCATCGTGATTTCTCTCCGCAAATCCCCTTCCACGTTGCAATCGCGGTCAATAACTTCACGAAGTTTCAAGATATCTTCTTCAACGAGATCTTTGACTCGAACGGCCCCATCAATACCTGTCTTCCGTAAAATACTGCGCGCGGTCCATGGACCGATTCCGTAGATATAGGTCAATCCAATATCAAGGCGCTTCCCCGCGGGAAGATCCACTCCTGCAATACGAGCCATGCGTCCTCCTTAGCGTTCACCCACCCTCTACGCAGGCAGGTTACTGCCTCAGTCTCAAATGGGTGAACCGTATTATTTCCTACCCCTGACGTTGTTTGTGCCTCGGATTAGGGCAACGAACCCGAACCACGCCACGCCGTCGGTAGACTGTACATTTTGAACAGATGGGTTTCACTGACGATTTGACTTTCATCTTCCATCCTCTATGCTATTTAAAGCGATAGGTAATACGGCCTCTCGTCAAGTCATAGGGCGACAATTCGACCGTCACTTTATCACCAGGTAATATTCTGATGAAGTGCATTCTCATTTTTCCTGATATATGTGCCAGGATCTTGTGCCCGCTCTCTAGCCGCACACGAAACATCGCATTGGGCAAGGTCTCCAACACGGAGCCCTGAACCTCAATGACATCTTCTTTTCCCATAATCACGTCCAGACTTTTCCTAGAAAGTCCCGTATTCCCAATGTACTACAACACCGTTAAAATTCTCGGAGGACCGCTCGGTTGAATCGCAATAGTATGTTCAAAGTGAGCAGAAAGACTCCCATCTTGTGTCACGGCCGTCCACTGATCATCTAACACCCGGACATGATATCCACCGAGATTCACCATGGGTTCAATGGCCAAGACCATTCCAACTTGCAACCGAGGCCCTTGCCCAGGCCGCCCATAATTCGGTACTTGCGGCTCTTCGTGCAATTGACGCCCAATTCCATGTCCCACAAAATCGCGAACAACCGAAAACCCATGGGCCTCGACGTGGCATTGGACGGCATGCGAAATATCTGACAGTCGATTCCCCACCACGCCCTTCTCAATCCCCTTCATCATGGCCTCTTCGGTCACTCGCATGAGAGTGGCGACTTGATCGGGAACGGGACCAACGGGGACCGTCACAGCTCCGTCACCATAAAATCCCTGAACAATTGCGCCTAAGTCCAGCCCGATGATATCCCCTTCTTTCAAAACACGATTTGACGGAATTCCGTGGACGACCTCGTCATTGACCGCCACGCATAAGGTCTTTGGATAGTTTCGATACCCTTTAAATGCCGGAATCCCGCCATGGCCTCGGATAAAATCCTCGGCGATTTTATCAAGAAACGAGGTCGTAATGCCAGGCTTGACCTCTTTTTTCAACACATGATGGGCCTCCGCAACAATCTTGGCAGCCTGGGCCATCATTTCGATCTCGTCCGGTGTTTTCAGAACAATCATGCGTAACTACTCAGGTCACTTCCCTTTTGGCTCATGACAGCGTTGCTGTGGTGCTCGAATCCTCACGTATCCCCACATACGCTCCGGTTCTGCGCTCCTCGCGCCTTGTCCTGAGCCAAAATTGAAGCAACCTAAGTAGTGACATCAAGGCTCAAGAAGCTGATAACAACGCAACTAATCGCTCTTGCACATCATCCACTGACCCTGAGCCATTCAGTTCAGCCAACACATTATTTTTACGATAATAGTCAATCAAGGGAGATGTTTGTTCTTCATACACAGTCAGTCTGGACTCCACGGTTTCTTTTTGATCATCACGACGTTGAACAAGCTCACCCCCACATTCATCACAGACCCCATCCCGTTTGGGAGGAACAAACTCCACATGGTAGACTGCGGGACATTGTGAACAACTTCGCCGTCCACTGAGCCGATTGATCACTTCCTCTCGTGGAATAACAAAATGCACCACACGATCAAGCGACAATTCTTTCGTAGTTAACAACGTACCCAAAGTATCGGCCTGCGGCACCGTTCGTGGAAACCCATCGAGGATAAACCCTTTGGCATATTCCGGGATGCTAATTTTTTCTTCTACTAAGCCGATCACAACATTGTCCGGAACGAGGTCCCCTCGATCCATAAATTGCTTCACTTCTTTTCCTAATGGAGTGTGTTGTGTCACTGCTGCCCGCAACAAATCTCCCGTTGAGATCTTGGGGATACCGTATTTCACCGACACCATTTCAGCCTGCGTACCTTTTCCCACGCCTGGAGCACCAAGAAACACGAACCGCATTGCCGGTTAACCACTCCTTCCCCTGAGTTTGCCTTTGGAGAGAAACCCTTCATAATTGCGCATCAACATATGTGATTCAATCTGTTGAGCCGTATCAAGTCCCACGCCAACGACGATAAGCAACGATGTCCCTCCAAAATAAAATGGAACATTCAACCGATAAATCAACAGCTCGGGAATGACACACACAATGGCTAAATAGATTGCACCTGCGAAAGTAATCCGCGTCAACACCTTGTAGATATAATCCGCAGTCCGTTGCCCAGGGCGAATTCCAGGGATAAAGCCACCATATTTCTTCATGTTGTCTGACATATCAACGGGATTCAGGACAACCGCTGTATAAAAAAAGCAAAAGAAAAGAATCATGCTGACATACATCAGCGTATAGACTAACGAACCTGGAGCCAGATGGGCGCCGATGGCCTGCACCCAAGGAACCTGAATAAATCCCGCAATCGTGGCAGGAAACGCAATGATGGACGACGCAAAAATTGGCGGGATCACTCCTGCCGTATTGATCTTTAAGGGAATATGAGTGTTCTGCCCCCCAAAAACACGTCGCCCCACGACTCGTTTGGCGTATTGAACAGGGACCTTACGCCGGCCACTTTCCAAATAGACAATGGCCGTCACGACTCCAGCCATAACCACGCCTAACATAAGAAGTAAGAGAAGGCTGAGCTCTCCTACCCGATACAGGTCGATGGTTTGAACGACGGCACTTGGCATCCGGGCGACGATTCCTGCAAAGATAATAAGCGAAATACCATTCCCGACACCACGTTCAGTGATCTGCTCACCCAGCCACATTAAAAATGCGGTCCCACTGGTGAGGGTAATCACGGTCATGAAGCGAAAGGGCCAGCCGGGTTCAAGTACAAACTGTCCTTGATTCATCCCCTCCAGGCCAAGCGCAATTCCAAACCCCTGAACCAGCGCAATCCCGATTGTTCCATAGCGGGTGTATTGAATGATCGTTTTTCTTCCGCGCTCACCCTCCTTTGCCAGTTTGGATAAATGGGGAATGACAACGGTCAGTAACTGTATAATAATCGAGGCGCTGATGTATGGCATAA
>JADFRB010000254.1 GCA_022561525.1 Nitrospinota bacterium | reverse complement strand
ACGCCAAAAGCCCGAGAACGCAGCTGGGGGCCTTTTTCAACATTCCCCGAAAAAGATCGGAAGATCTGGCCACATCCAGCACACCCGCAGTAGATCCGTCTAATCTTGGACAGGCTCCTAGGTTCAAGAGGCCTCCTTCCTGTGAAAATCTTTTGAAGGTGATAGGGAGTTTCCCTAATCCCAAATCCAGACTTTCCTCAACAAATCAATCACTTCTTGACATTACCTCCAGGGCTCTACTAGCATGGAAAGGTTGTGGAGCGCTGTTGAAAAAGTCCGCCAGTGGGTTCCCTGCCTTCGCCAGAGCGGCTTCGCGCAGGCAGGTCGGCCAGTTGTCGTGCCCACGTACTCCATGTACGCTCCGCTCGCCAACGGGCCTGCGGCTTTGCTGGGCGGTCTTTTTCAATAGCGCTCTTTTTTATGGCTAGGCGCGTAGCTCAGGGGGAGAGCGCTACCTTGACACGGTAGAGGTCGACGGTTCAATACCGTCCGCGCCTACCATTTTCGTGTCACCATCCCTCATGAACCATTCTTAAACAGGGAAGTCATTTTTTACGATTTAGAGTTATGTCCATTTCCACTGAAGCATCAAAAGTCGGGGTTGTGACCATAGACGTGTCGGTATCCGGGGGCAAGGCCAAGTCTTTCCCGTCGGGTATTACCGCGAGAGAGGTGTTGCAGCAATGTGGCATAGACCGACCCGATGTGTTTGCGGTATTGGTTGACAAGGTGCCCATGGATTTGTCGACGCCCCTGACTCAAAATGGTTCTCTCGAACCTATCAGTTTCTCCTCACCCGATGGCAAAGACATTTATCGACATAGCAGCACGCATATTATGGCCCAAGCCGTGAAGGATGTCTTTCCCACAGCCAATGTCACGATTGGTCCGGCCATTGAAGAAGGCTTTTTTTACGATTTCGCCTTTGAACGGCCCTTTACCCCAGAAGATTTGGAAAAAATCGAGGCACGTGCCCACGAAATCATGAAAGCTGATTTGCCCATCACGCGGCTTGAAATGTCGAAGGACGAGGCGATTCAGTTTTTTGAGAACAAGAAGGAAGTCTTCAAGGTCGAAATCATCAAACAGATTGAAGATGACCGGGTGTCGCTCTATCAACAAGGAGATTTTGTTGACCTGTGTCGTGGCCCTCATGTGAGTTCAACAGGCCAAGTGAAAGCGCTAAAACTCCTGTCGAGTGCTGGTGCCTATTGGCGAGGCGATGAACGGAATCCCATGCTGCAGCGTATTTATGGGACGTCCTTTCCCACGCAATCCGAGCTGGATGATCACCTTGCGAACTTGGAGGAAATCAAGCGACGCGACCACCGAAAATTAGGCAAAGAACTGGATCTGTTCAGCGTGCAAGATGAAATCGGTCCCGGGTTGATTCTCTGGCATCCCAAGGGAGCCATGATTCGTTTATTGATTGAAAACTTTTGGCGAGAACAGCATCTGAAAAATGGGTATGAGTTGGTCTACTCCCCTCATATTGCCCGATTGGATTTGTGGAAAACAAGTGGGCATATGGATTACTACCGTGACAACATGTTTGCCCCTATGACGGTCGAAGGCAGTGAATATCAGCTCAAACCCATGAATTGCCCGTTTCATATCATGGTATATAAAACCCATCTGAGAAGCTATCGGGATTTGCCGATTCGCTATGGAGAGCTTGGGACGGTGTATCGGTATGAACGATCAGGGGTGTTACATGGTTTGATGAGAGTCCGGGGATTTACCCAAGATGACGCGCATATTTTCTGTCGTCCAGATCAGATTGAATCAGAAGTTCGAAAAGTCTTGGATTTCACCCTGTTTATTCTTCGCCGTTTTGGATTTACGGAATTTGAGTTGTACTTATCCACGCGTCCGGAAAAGGCCGTGGGTGCCTTGGATAAGTGGGAGCAAGCCACTGAGGCGTTGGAATCGGCGCTCAAGGGTGGAGGTTTTTCCTATAAAATTGATCCTGGCGAGGGCGTGTTTTATGGGCCAAAGATCGATCTGAAAATTCGAGATGCCTTGGGCCGAGCCTGGCAATGCTCCACCGTACAGATTGATTTTAACAATCCTGAACGATTTGGCTTGACGTATGTAGGCGAAGATGGGAAAACTCATCAGCCCATTATGATTCACCGAGCCTTGCTAGGGTCGATTGAACGCTTCTTCGGAATTTTGATCGAACATTATGCCGGGGCCTTCCCGACCTGGCTGGCGCCGGTTCAGGCCAAAATTTTGCCGATTACGGATAAACAGGCCGAGTATGCGGACCAAGTCCGCGACCAATTGCGGGATGCTGGATTTCGGGTTGAAGTCGATGACCGCAATGAGAAAATTGGCCTTAAAATTCGGGAAGCCGAAAAAGGAAAAATTCCGTACATGCTTGTCGTAGGGAAACGAGAAAGTGAAGCCAAACAAGTGTCTGTCCGAAAGCGAAGTGAAGGGGACCTTGGAGTTATGAAGGCACAAGAGGTTATCGATCTTATTGGAAACGATATGCCCTTAGAAAAATTGACCACGTCGTCTAATCACGAATGAGTCGACCCACGGTCGCAGCGAAACATCGAGTCAATCACCTTATTCGGGTTCCCGAAGTTCGGGTTATTGGCGCTGAAGGGGAGCAACTCGGCATCCTCAAAACCTCAGATGCCCTGAAGCAGGCGAAGGAGGGTGGTTTTGATTTAGTGGAAGTTGCCCCCACGTCAGACCCTCCGGTTTGCCGGATCATGGATTTTGGGAAGTTCAAGTACGAACAAAGTAAAAAAGAACACAAGATTCGGCAGCACCAAAAATCAACGCAGGTCAAAGAAATTAAGCTCAGGCCACGAACGGATAAACACGATCTCGAAACAAAAATTCGACAAATCCGAACTTTTATTGCCGAGGGCAATAAAACAAAAGTGACCGTGATGTTCCGTGGCCGCGAAATGGCCAATCAGGAACTGGGGCGGACGGCCATGGGAAAAATCATTGCAGAAGTCAATGAATTTGGCGTCATTGAAAATCCACCCAGAATGGAAGGGCGCAATCTGTATATGATTGTTGCCCCAAAGAACTAAATAAGTCCCATGAACACCTAAGTAAGGGGAAACGATGGCACGACAGAAATTAAAAACTCATTCCGGCGCGGCGAAACGGTTTCATAAAACTGGAACTGGAAAGTTTATGAGACGCAAGGCCGGCTTACGTCATATCTTGACCAGCAAAACTCCCAAGCAAAAAAGCCGACTCAATGATTCGGTTGTCGTGGCCAAGCCTGAGCGATCGGCTCTTGCCCGGATGCTTCCCTATTTGTAATGATGAGCATCTAACTATTTAAAAAAAACACGGTCTCAAAAAGTAGTTATAGATCTCGGTAGGAAGGAGAACGAGAAATGCCACGCGTAAAAGGAGGCCCTCAAACCCGGCGCCGCAGGAAAAAAAGACTGAAATTGGCGAAGGGACAATATGGGGGAAGGAGTAAGCTGTTTCGCACAGCGACCGAATCGGTCGATAAGGGGCAGGCCTATGCCTACACCGGTCGCAAGCATCGGAAACGAGATTTTCGCCGGTTGTGGATCACGCGCATTTCGGCTGCCGTCAAAGCCCACGGCATGTCATATAGCAAGTTCATGAATGCGTTGAAGAACGCGAATGTGCTATTGAATCGTAAGATGTTGTCTGAAATGGCGATTCATGATGAAAGTGGTTTTAAATCACTGACGGATATGGCCAAAGCTGATTTTGCTAAAGCAGCTGCCTAAGTAAAAGTAATCCGTGATGTTCACGCATCACGGGTTATTCCCCCCCAATCTTTCCTCACCAAGCCAGATGTCCTAACAACTATCAAATTGTCATTCCCGACATTTTTAATCGGGAATCCAGGTTCGTTTTTTCTTTGTTCCAAGTGGGTTTCGTCAAAAAAAAACGAACCTGGATTCCCGATAAAACCTTAGACGTTTAAGCTCCTCCTCTTACAACTCTTTGAAGAATTAGCCCAACTTCCGCACCTGTAACGCCTGAAACCCAATTTTTCAGTGATGTGACGGATGGAAGTCCTTGATTTTTCTAGGGTTGGGTGCTCGCTGTCGAGAAATAGTCACGAATATACATTAAATGAGTATTGCTATGAGTGGTTAATTATGGTATATAGGGACCTATGTTTATTAAACGTACGACC
>JADFRB010000253.1 GCA_022561525.1 Nitrospinota bacterium | reverse complement strand
TGTCGAATCAAGCTTCAGAATTTCGTCGGACACACTGTATCGTATTTTCGACCTAGCCACCACAGAAAAATCTCTTGACCACCAATAGCAAAAGCCTGAATCCCCTCCTGAATCGACAGGGGCACATTATCATATTAGTCGATTGCTATAGCTCCAAATGTGACAGAGATCTCCCCGAAGTGTTATAACTCAACCAATCGAAACCCCGTGAAAAGAAAAATTAAGGAGGCTGTATGCCGGATTCATCTTCCCCCCCACCACCGGGAAAAGAAATTGCCACGCTGGGTGGCGGGTGTTTTTGGTGTATTGAAGCCGCGTTGAATCAATTGAAGGGTGTGGACTCTGCTGAATCCGGATACATGGGCGGGAAACAACCGAACCCGACGTATGAAACCATATGCACCGGGGTCTCAGGGCATGCCGAAGTGGTTCAGGTCACATTTGATCCCTCAACCATCACCTTTCGTGAAATTCTTGAAGTGTTTTTTGCCCTCCATGACCCCACGACGCTCAATCGGCAGGGTAATGACATGGGCACGCAATATCGATCAGTGGTTTTCTATCATTCACCGGATCAAGAAGCGACAGCCAAGAAAGTCATTGAGACTCTGACCAACGACAAACTCTTTGACTCCCCGATTGTGACGGAAGTCTCACCTGCCCAACCGTTCTACATGGGAGAGGACTATCATCAGGAATATTTTGTGCGTAATCCTACGCAACCTTATTGCACCTCTCTCATTGGTCCCAAAATCGCCAAATTTCGCAAACAATTTGAATCCAAATTAAAAGTGTGAAAGGTACAATTTCCCCATTAACAACCCTGGACAATCCGATAATATTCCTAATGTTAGGACTGCTCCCTCCGATAATATTCTAGTGTTATGACTGCTCCCTCTACGAACACATCCTCTGCCACCACACACCCACAAAAAAAAGATGGCATTTGGATTCTAGGCATCTCAGGCTATTATCACGATAGCGCCGCCTGCATTATTCAAGACGGACACATTATTGTTGCGGCCCAGGAAGAGCGCTTTTCCCGGAAAAAGCACGACGCCCGTTTCCCGATCCATGCCATCACGTGTTGTCTTCAAGAAGCCAACATCACTTTGAGTGATGTGGAGACCATCGCGTTTTATGAAAAACCGTTTCTCAAATTTGAACGACTCCTCGAAACCTATTTATCATTTGCACCCAAGGGGCTTCTGTCTTTTTGGCAAGCCATGCCCGTCTGGTTAAAGGAAAAACTATTCCTCAAAAATCGGCTTACCAAGGAATTGGGGAAATTTGGCTCCCTGCAAGGGCACGGCCCCTTGCCACCATTGTCATTTTCTGAACACCATGAGTCACATGCCGCCTCGGCTTTTTATCCGTCCCCCTACGAACGGGCCGCGATTCTCTGCATGGATGGTGTTGGCGAATGGGCCACGACATCCGTGTGGACGGGGAACAACCATTCCATCACGCCCTTGTGGGAAATCCCCTTTCCGCATTCCCTCGGCCTCCTGTACTCGGCATTCACCTACTACACAGGATTCAAAGTCAACTCCGGCGAATATAAAGTCATGGGACTGGCTCCGTATGGCCAACCAAAATACACGAAACAGATCAAGGACCATTTGATTGACATCAAACCCGATGGCACCTTTCGGCTCAACATGGAGTACTTTAATTTCTGCACCGGCCTGACCATGACCAACCACAAATTTGATGAACTCTTTGGTGGGCCACCACGCACACCGGAATCTACCCTCACGCAACGAGAAATGGACCTCGCACGATCCGTTCAAGAGGTCACCGAAGAAATCATGTTGCAAATAGGAGAAACGATTCATCGCGAAACCGGCATGGATTATTTATGCATGGCAGGAGGGGTCGCGTTGAACTGCGTAGGGAATGGCCGTCTCCTCCGGGAAGGACCCTTCAAAGGGATCTGGATACAACCGGCTGCCGGCGACGCTGGTGGGGCCGTGGGGGCGGCCTTACAAGCCTATCATCACATGCTCGGCCATCCGCGAACTTGCCATGCTCCACACGATTCCATGCGCGGTTCCTATCTTGGGCCAGCTTTTTCCAATGAGGCCATCGAACAATTCCTGGGCACTGTTGATGCATCGTACACTCGATATGCAGATGATGACTTTTTCGAAACCGTGGCGAAAGCCTTAGCCGAAGGCAAGATTGTTGGCTGGTTTCAAGGACGGATGGAATTTGGACCACGCGCCCTGGGCGGAAGAAGTATTTTAGGCGATCCTCGAAACCCCGCGATGCAATCCGTGATGAATCTCAAGATTAAACATCGAGAGTCCTTCCGGCCATTTGCTCCGGCGGTGTTGCGAGAACGTGTGGCCGAATATTTTGAACTCGATACCGACAGTCCCTATATGCTCCTCGTCGCACCCGTGGTGAAAAACCGACGAATCCCCCAAGCCCCACACTCCGAAAACTTGTGGGGCATCGAACTGTTGAATCAGGCCCGGTCAGATATCCCAGCCGTCACGCACCTGGACTACTCAGCGCGGGTTCAAACGGTCCACGAAGACACCAATCCTCGCTACTATAGACTTCTGCAAACATTTGAAAAACACACGGGGTGTGCCGTCCTGGTCAACACATCCTTTAATGTCCGAGGCGAACCTATTGTCTGTTCGCCCGAAGATGCCTATCGTTGCTTTATGAGGACGGAAATGGACCTTCTGGTTTTAGAAAATTGCGTACTGATCAAATCCGATCAAAAAGCCTGGGAAGAAGAAACTGATTGGAAGCAGGAATTTACCTTAGACTAATGTACCGGAAAACAAGACGTGGAAACTCACAACCTGAATCCGGAAACAACACAAGTTCAATCCCAACAACTTCGCTCTTTTGGTTTGCTAGTTGGTGGAGTGTTTACACTCATTTCCGTTTGGCCTCTCGTCGTCCACCAAGAACCCCTTCGTACGTGGGCACTACTCCCCGGCTGCCTTTTACTCCTTGGTGCCCTGATCAAACCACTTTGGTTGCGGCCGCTATTCATGGGCTGGATGAAAGTCGGACATGTGCTCGGATTCATCAACACTCGGATCATTTTGAGCATTGGATTCTTTTTGGTATTTACGCCCATTGGCCTGATACGCCGAATGATGGGCAAAGACTCGCTTCATCGGCAATTTGAACCTGAGCAATCAACGTATCGATCCCTAAGCCAAGCCCGGCCTGGGGACCACATGAAAAAGCAATTTTGAAACGGCTACAAGAACAGGTGTCTTTCACGCCAAATTGAAACATAGGCTATAGAAATTTGAAAATTTCTTATTACTTTGTTCACACACATAGGCCTTATTTCATAAACCACCAAGAGCAACAAGGGGATGTTCAAAACCTGTCCTGAGTTTGTCGAAGTAAAGGCCGCAGACAATTTGGCGCACGGAGCGTGTGAGTACGTGAGCACGACCAATGGCCCAGAACGCTGCTGACGCCATTTTTCAACATTCCCGGAACTGTTTGTTGATAATCAAGGGGAAAATTTCATGCTCGAATTTGCCAAAGAACTGTGGGAATTTCTCAGAGAACGGAAAAAATTCTGGCTGCTGCCCATCATCGCCTTCTTGGTGCTCTTAGGCAGCCTCATCGTGCTCACCGAAGGGTCGGCGGTGGCACCATTTATTTACACACTGTTCTAAAAATAATAAAGAAAAAAGCAAGCTATCCTTTAGGCAGCTTCCCATTTCTAGTCGGTCATTCCCGACATCCCTAATCGGGAATCCACCTATTTCCTTTTGTCATTTCGACACCAGGAGAAATCTGTAGTTCGGTACGATGAAGATTTCTAACCTTCGTTCCAAACAAGGATTTCTCGTGGAGCCTTGGAAATTCCCGTGACTCCCCTGGTTTTCTCCTGATAACCAAATTAAGGACTTTGGTCCGGATATACCAGGCTCAGATTTTTTTTGCATCTCTTGCTCATCATCCTAGAAACGGCAGTTGGGCGCAAAACAGCTGTGTAAGATATTGGGGTGCATGGTGAAATACAAAAAGTCATGGTCACCGTAGGGTTCGCGCAAGAATACCTTCCCCTGTTTGGGCGTCGATCCATCCCGCCTGGCGGCGTTGCTCGTCCTTTCCATACGAGGAGTATGCGCAGTCCTCGCGCCTTGCCAGACAGGTGGCTCAGCACCC